>JBCBWQ010000019.1:0-13509 GCA_039817025.1 Pseudomonadota bacterium
CGAAGCGTTGATCGAAATCGCGCAGCACCTTGGAGAAGGTACCGTCAGCGATGTTGTTGACCTTTACGAGCGCCTCGCCGGTGCTGCCCTTGTTTCAACACGCTCATCCCACCCGCGCCTATCGATCTGGGGGCCGCTCGAAGCGCGGCTTCAATCCGCAGACAGAATTATTCTTGCTGGCTTGAACGAAGACGTCTGGCCAAACCTTCCGCCGCCAGATGGGTTTCTACCCCGGCGGTTTCGCGATGCACTTGGATTACCCGAGCCTGAAGAACGGCTCGGTCTCGCGGCCCATGACTTCGCCCAACTGGCCTGCGCGCCCGATGTCACGCTGCTTTATTCGAAGCGACGGGACGATGGGCCAGCGGTCGCATCGCGTTGGGTGTGGAGACTTAAAACGCTTGCTGAGGGGGCTCTATCGCAAAGCGGCGCTGAAGATGCATTGGCACCGCCGCCGCATTGCGACCCGCGCCGCTGGGTGGATGCGCTGACCCAGTCGCCGGAGGCCAAGCCCGCAAGGCACGCCGAACCAAGGCCAAAGCCGCCCCGATCGGCCCGGCCGGATCGCCTGTCAGTGACGCGGATCGATACGCTCCAACGCGACCCCTACGCGATCTATGCAGAGAAAATTCTTGGGCTCAGCGCCCTCGATCCTCTCGGGGCTCCCGTCGATGCCCGGGCATTCGGCACGGCCACCCATAAGGCGCTGGAGACCCTTGAAGATGAGACGGAAGACCAGACCGCAGACCGCCTCCTCCTGCTTGTGGAAATAGAGCTGAAAAAAGCGGGTGTGCCCGACGCGGAGCTGCGATCAACCCGGGCAGCGCGGCGGGAGACCTGTACCTGGTATGTTGGCTGGCGCGACGAACGGTCCGCATCGCTGTCCGGCAAACCGAAACTTGAGACATCAGGCACCTGCGAAATCGCCCTTTCCGAGGGGCCGTTTGTCCTCAGCGCGAAAGCTGATCGGATTGAACAGAAGAAGGATGGATCGCTCGCTATCCTCGACTTTAAGACGGGGCAACCGCCAAGCGACAAGCAAATCGCGACAGGCCTGAGCCAACAAATGCCGCTTCAGGCTCTCATTGCCGCGCGCGGCGGCTTTGCCGGCCTACCGGAGTCCCCAGTTTCAGAACTTGGCTATTTGTCATTCCGTGCACGGCATGAATGGCGCGTCGTTGGTAACTCGGAGAAGAGTCCGCTGGCGGATAAAACCCCGACAGATATGGCCGCTGCGGCTGATGCCGGAATTGAAAGACTGATCAGGGCCTACCAAAGCGAATCGCAAGCTTATCTCTCAGCGCCGCGCGTCCAGTTTGTCACATACGACTATGGCTATAATCGGCTCGCACGCCGCGCCGAATGGGCTGGGGAAACGAGCGATGACTGAGCCGGTCCCCTGCCCCCCTTCGGATGATTACACGTTGGCACAGCAGGCGCAGGCCGTTGCGGCAGATCCAGACATATCGGCATGGGTTTCTGCCAATGCTGGGTCTGGAAAGACAAAGGTCCTGATCGACCGTGTTGCGCGCTTGCTGCTGGAGGGCGCAAAGCCTGATTCTATTCTATGCGTGACCTACACAAAGGCAGCAGCCAACGAGATGCTTGCGCGCCTGTTCGACCGCCTCGGGCAGTGGTCGATCATGGAGGAACCCAAGCTAGCCAAGAGGCTGGCGGAATTGGAAGGGCGGGACGCGGCAAGCTATGACGGTGCGCGCATTCGCGCAGCGCGGGCCTTGTTCGCGCAGGCGCTGGAAACACCGGGCGGCCTGAGAATCGAAACCATCCATGCGTTTTGTGCACGGGTGCTGAGACGTTTTCCCCTGGAGGCCGGGGTTTCGCCGGGCTTTGCCGAGATCGAAGAGGATGACGCCCGCACGCTTTGGCAGGAGGCCATGGAACACGCCATTATGCGTGCAGACCCACAGACGCTCGACCGGGTTTCGTCAGAAGGCGGCGCGCTTGGGGTTGTTGCGGGGCTCTCTGCACTAAAAACGAACGCCGCAGCAATACGCGCCTTTGCGCGCAGTTGCAGAAATGATCCATCAGCAATGACGACATCGCTTCGTGCTATGCTTGGTGCGCCGGACGAGACGCCCCGAGCCTTGTTGCAGCGCGCGATGGGCGACGACTTACCACGGGCTGACCTTGTCGCGATTGCGAACAGACTGCGCGGCGGGGCAAAGACTGATGCCGCAACTGCTGCAGCACTCGACGTCGCTGTTTCTGATGCGACCGACGAGGATCGCTGGCTTGCATACCGGGGTATCTTCGCAACCACGAAAGGGTGGCGAACGTCTAATCCGTATACTGCCAAGTATGCTGATCCGGATATTGCCGACCTGTTTCAAATGAAAGGCGATATCGGCCGGGAGGCGCACCGGGTCATGTCGGCGGATGCTGCGATCAGAGCAGCCGAAATGCTTGAGCGGACCATGGCGCTTTTGGCGGTCGGGCTTCCAGCGCTTGACCATTATGAGTCAGCCAAGCGCCGGCGCGGTGCACTGGATTTCGACGACCTTATTCTACACACCCGCCGTCTGCTGTCTGACGATCCCACTCGAACGCTGTGGGTACTTTACAAGCTTGATGGCGGCCTCAAGCACGTTCTGCTGGATGAGGCGCAGGATACAAGCCCGGACCAGTGGGCGCTCATTGATGCGCTTACGGAGGAGTTCTTCGCCGGCGAGGGCAGTCAGCATCAGCGTACGCGAACACTGTTCGTCGTCGGTGACGAAAAACAATCCATCTACTCTTTTCAGGGTGCCGCGCCCGAACAATTTCTCCGCAAACGGCAGACGTTCATTGGGAGGGTCCCGGATGGTCAGTCGCCAGAAATGGAGATGAGCTTCCGCTCATCTCCTGAAGTGCTGACATTCGTTGACGAGGTTTTCCGCAGCGATGCTTTTGACGGGCAAGCCCCGTTCTCGATTGACCCACCTTCTGAGGCCGACGCCCCTCAGCATACGGCCAGAAGGGCAAATCAGCCCGGTAGCGTCGAAGTATGGCCGATTCAGGAGAGGCCGGAGGACGCAGAAGCAGACCCTTGGGACGCCCCTGTAGACTCCGAAGGCGAGACATCTCCAAAAGCCGCGCTTGCAAAATCCATCGCGCAAAACCTTCGCGAAATGATTGAGCGCGGTGATACTGTATGGCGGGAAACGCCTGATCGGAAATGGTATCGTGACGCGATGCGGGCAGATGATGCGCTCATCCTTGTTCGCGGTAGGACCGGCGGCCTGTTTGAAGCCATAATCAGAGCGCTGAAGGATGAAGGGCTTCCGGTCGCCGGCGCTGATCGCCTTGTGCTGGCCGACCATATCGGCGTTCAGGATTGCCTCAATCTCATGCGGTTTGCGCTCCTGCCCGAGGACGACCTGACGCTCGCAGAAATCCTGCGCGGGCCGTTCTGCGATCTTGTCGATGATGACATCCATCTGTTTCCACTCGCCCACGGCCGCGGGTCGACCAGTCTTTGGTCCCGGCTGAAGGATCAGTTGGGCCAGCCATTTGGACCAGCAGCGTCCTTCTGTGACGCACTTCTGGACATGAAAGATGCTCCGCCGTTCGAGTTTCTCTCAGCCGTTCTGGAGACCCCCTTGGTCGCAGGGCGGACGGGATGGACGCGTTTGCTGGAACGGCTTGGCACGCCAGCACGGGAACCGGTTGATGCGCTGCTGGCCAGAGCCATCGCCCATGACAGCTCTGGCCCATCGAGCCTTCAGACATTTGTCGCTGCAATGGATGCCGATGGCAGCCAGATCAAACGCGATCTCTCGGCCCCGAACGGGGCCGTTCGGGTCATGACGGTCCATGGCGCGAAAGGGCTGCAGGCACCCGTCGTGATCGTTCCTGATACGACGAGCGCTGCGGCAGGCGCAAAGGACACGCTGTTCGTCCTGGACGATGGCACGCCGCTTTGGTCCCCCCAGAAGGCTGGTGACATTGATCGTGCTGCCGCTGCGCGCGAGGATGCCGGTGCCAAGGCGCTACGGGAGCATCGCCGTTTGCTTTACGTGGCACTGACCCGGGCACAGGACCGGCTGGTAATCGCCGGGGCCTGGCACGGGCAGGCGACGGGCAGCGGGCTGGGGAAAAATAGCTGGATGGGTGCCTGCCTCAGTGCGATGGAGCGACTTGGTGTCGAGCCGGACGCTGAGAGGGGCGTCCTGCGCTATGGCGCTCAGCCACCGACCGCGCGAACAGTTGAAACACGGTCTGAAACCGCATCCGACGTACCAGAATGGCTGACGCAACCCGCGCCAAGTGAGCCCGACGCTCGCCGGCTGGTTTCACCGAGTCAGATTGGCACGCGGGATGCGCCGGTTATTCCCCCACTCGGGCCCGGCGCAAAGCCGAGACTGGCCCGCGGCCGCGCAATCCACGCGCTGCTACAGGTGTTGCCTGCCCTGCCCGCCGGACAGCGGATTGCATTCGCCCGTCAGCGCCTTTCCCAAGACCCTGACCTTGATCCCAGTCAACACGACGAGATCCTCAACGCAGCCTTCGGCGTATTGAATGATGCAGAGTTCGCGGATGTGTTCGCGCCGGAAGGTCGAGCCGAGGCGGCGATTATCGGTACCGCCCCGGAATTGCCAGACGGGGTCATCGTCAATGGACGGGTCGACCGTCTGGTTGCGCGGGACTCCGACGTTCTGATTATCGATTTTAAAACCGACCGGCCCGCACCAGCCGACGAATCTGGCGTTGCCGAAAGCTATCTCGTGCAGATGGCCGCATACCAGGCCGTCCTGCGACAGGCCTATCCTGAACGCGACGTGCGCTGCGCCCTCGTCTGGACGGACGGCCCGAAACTGATGCCCCTTACCAGCGACAACCTGTTAGCTGTGCTTAACAAAGCCGCGACGGCTCTTTGATCGCACAGCAGACTCGCTATTTAACGCTCTAGTCCCACACAAAGGAGGCCGAACATGGCTGCCGAGACGATAACCGATGATGATTTCGATGCCGCAGTTGCCGGGTCCGAAACGCCAGTCGTGGTGGATTTCTGGGCCGAGTGGTGTGGCCCTTGTAAGCAGATGTCACCCCATCTTGAAGCGGTCGCGGACGAGCTGTCCGGCAAGGTGAAAGTCGTCAAACTGAATGTCGACGAAAACCCCGTTGCTGGGTCAAAGTACGGTGTGCGCGGTCTACCGACGCTTATGCTGTTCAAGGATGGCAAGGTCGCCGCGACCCACCTTGGGGCCATGTCAAAGTCCCGTATTTCTGAGTGGATCAAGGAAAACGCCTAAACAGCGTTTGCGCGCGGGCCGGGGCGCGGTACTCCATAGGAAAAATGGAGACTGCCCATGTTCGCCCCGCGTCTTGCCTTCGGATTGATCAGCCTGCTTTTGGCGACGGCCTGTGCGTCGTCGCCAGACACGCCCCCGAGGCTCGAACGCCTCTGGACGGCTGGCGGCTTTGCGAATCCAGGTAGTGTTGCGCTCGCACCGACAGGCGATCTTCTGTTTGTATCGAATGCGAATGACGCAGGCCGAGGTGGAGACGGATTTATTTCCGTGATGTCCTTGGAAGGTGAGGTGCGCTCACGCCGTCATATCGAAGGACTCGATGCGCCCAAGGGTATTGTATTCGACACGACCGGACAGCTCTGGGCCAGTGACGGGAAAACCGTGAGCGCGTTCAACCCGGCAAGCGGAGCGTTGCGGCGCGCGCAAACAATCAATGCCGCAGTAAAGCTTCAGGATACTATAGCGCTTGCGGACGGGACGGTGCTGTCCAGCGATCCCGGTACGAACCGGATCTACGAAATCACAGGCAATGGTCACCGCACCTGGCTTCAGGATCCGCTTCTCGATGCCGTCAACGGCCTGCTCGCCCGGGAGACCGACCTGCTCGTCACGACGCTGGAAGGCCGGCTCCTTTCGATTGATCCTGGGACAAAGTCTATCTCGGTTCTGGCTCAAGGACTCGGTCAGGCTGAGGGGGTGGCCGTGCTTCGCGGAGAGGCGCTTCTGGTCAGCGAGCGTCAGGGTCGCCTCACCCATATTGGCCCCGCGGGCGGCGTTACAGTATTAATCGACACGGCTGACCTCGGCCGCACGATCAATGATTTCATCGTCGTGGAGAAAGTACTGGTCGTACCAAGCGCGAGCGCCAACGAAGTCACCGCTTGGCGCATGCGGTAGATATGGACAAAAGGCGGCGGACCGGTTTCCCAGTCCGCCGCCTCCTCATCGCCGCTCAGGCCCAGAGGTCACCGAGCTCAAGCTGCTCGACAAACCCCTCCCCGATGATCTCGGGGTGGCCATAGCTGCCAGCATAGCGCTGCAAGCGATCAATAACCGCCCGCACGCTTGGACCCGTACGCACGCCGGACCGTTGGACGACGTCAACAATCTGGCGCAATGCCCCCGCATCCAACTCGGTGTTGGACGCAGCTTCTGCTTCAGCCAGTCGCCAACCTGCAGCATCCCAGGTCAGCGCGACCGCCGCATTGGGCTGGCCGTGCCAGACGTAAACAGCCATCCGGCCGTTCGCGATGTCGGCCGCGAAGTCCCGCAGACAGTTGCGGAACTCCAACGCGACCGCGACCAACTGTTCAAACGAGATAACCCGCTTGAACGGCTCGGGCAGGACTGGCGCGGCCTCCGGGCTGCGGAAGCGACCAGGAACGAGCCAGGCGACGGCCGAGTTCATCAGCGCCGCCTTGTCCGCTGCACGCGCCCAGGCTTGCACGGCATTCTGCTGGGCCTTGGGTCCGCGGAGCAAACCGATGAACCCATACGCCCGGGCAAGGTCGCGGGCTGCATGCACACAGGGCGTTGCCGCAACGATCTTCGCCTCCCGCAATGGCGCAGGAAGCGCGGACAGTGGGGCAAGCGCGTCCGGATTGACGGCCTCCATGTGGCGGAGGGCGCGGTTGGCCAATGGCTCGGCATAAAGCCCCAGCAAGTGCTGGTACCCGCGATCGGTCCAAAGCTGCTCACCAGACTTGCGCAGGACTTTCACAAAGCCCGGCGCACGATCACCGATGAGGCGCGCGGCCAACGCAGCGTCCTTGTCACGCGCGACCCACCGCACCAACGTCTCACCGTCAGGCGCGGCATCTTTGGACAGCCCTGCGAGCAAGATTGCAGCGGCGTGCCGACGCGCCGTCGGCAGCGTCAGGAAACCGTCATGGGGTGCCGGCCA
Organism: Pseudomonadota bacterium; assembly: GCA_039817025.1. Classification (GTDB taxonomy): domain Bacteria; phylum Pseudomonadota; class Alphaproteobacteria; order Caulobacterales; family Hyphomonadaceae; genus JANQQC01. Next base: position 7,156 of record JBCBWQ010000019.1, read on the forward strand.
CAACCGAGCTACGGCTTCGGCATGGCCCCCTGCCAGGAAAGACAGGAGCGGCGAAGGCGGGCCCGCCTTGCGAAACGCAAACTGGGCCCGATGGGGCATGGCGTTCATTGGAAACGCGTCCTTCCTGTTCAAGCGGCACGCAGCCGCTCCAGGTCAGGAGGCGGCGCGGCGTCAGGCTGGTTTGAGTGTGAAACCGGTCGCGCTTGGCAAAGGCGCAAGGGTGCCGGTTCGGCCCCTCAGATCGAGAGGCGACGAGCATTTGATCAACGTCTGTCGCGTCATTGCGCTTTCTCCAGGCAAGAGGGCCCTTCCCTCTTGTTGGGCAACCTCTTGCCCACGCGCTGTGACGAGACTGTGGCCAAACAGAAATTTTTTGGTCGACCTTGCTAATTCCAAAATAACGTGTACTTTGTATTTCAAAGTTATTGGAGAATATCGTGTCAAACAGTTCCCTTGCCGATGACCTATCCTTTGTTCGGACGCTTGCCGAAGAAGGCCGTCACGCGCCGCTGCTCAGCGGCAGGTATTTTGTCTTCTACGGTGGGATCACAGCTGCCGCCTACCTTGCGCACTACGCTATCGCGAGCGGATTGGCTGGCCTCAGCCCCAACTGGATTGCAGCAGTCTGGGGCACCTTCGCTGTCCTCGCCATCTCTGGACGATTTGCACTGACCGCCTCCTATCCGGAGGACACACCGGGGGCTGGATCGGCCGGTAATCGCGCGGAAGCGGCAGCATGGTCTGCGGCCGGTGCGGCGATGGGCGTTTTCTTCGTCACTGCGATCGCTTTAGTTGTCCTTGGGTTCGCGACTTCAGCCCTGATCGACGCCGGCTTGCCGCTGGTCTTCGCGCTCTACGCAACGGCAATGGTCGTTGGGGGAACAATGGGCGATGATGACCGAATCCGACGCGCAGGCTGGACATCGCTGGTATTTGTTGTCGCCGCCGTCGCTCTTCATGGACGCCCGGAAGCCTATCTCGCGGCGACAGTTGGCATCATCACCGTTGCTGTCCTGCCGGGGCTCGCCTTGTTGCGCGATGAGCCAAAGAGCACGGTATGAGGGCGCAGCATGTCTGACGCAGACAATCCGTTCGACCACGGCGAAATCGACGACGTTATCCATGGTCGTCTTCGCCTTGGCGTCATGGCCTATCTATCGACCGTCAGCCCGGCCGTGTTCGGCGAGCTAAAGGAAAAAGTCGGTGCAACGGACGGGAATCTCTCGACCCATTTGCGAAAGCTGGAAGAGGCTGGCTACGTGACGCAGGAAAAACGGTTCGTTGGCCGCAGGCCGCAAACCCGCATCCATCTCACAAAGGCTGGCCGGGCAGCGTGGCTCAGCTGGATTGACCGCATGCAGGCGATCATGAAAGCGGCTGAGTAAGCGAAAACGAAAAACGGCGCGCCAGGTTTGGCGCACCGTTCTGCTTAGGTTTCGACTGAGGGCCTGGCTTTAAGCCGCTTCGCCTTTGCTGCCCTCAATCACTTTCGGCTTGGCCCGCTTGCTTTCAGACTTGCCGATCTCGATCTTCCGAGGCTTTTTCGCCTCTGGCAGCTCGCGGACCAGGTCAATCCGAAGCAAGCCATTTTCGAGGGCCGCACCCGTGACGATCACGTGGTCAGCCAACTGGAAGCGACGCACGAAACCACGCTCGGCAATGCCGCGATGGAGGAACTCGCGGGCTGGAGCGTCTTCGGTCTGTTCTTTCTTGGCCGCGACCGTCAGCAGCCCTTCCTTGGTCTCGATATCAATGTCGGCGTCACTAAAGCCTGCGACGGCGATTTCGATGGCGAATGCGTCGTCTGCAGTACGCTCAATATTGTAAGGGGGGTAGCCTTGTGCGCCATCGAGGCGGGCGGCGTTGTCCATCATGGTGGCCAGACGGTCAAAGCCGACCATGGTGCGATAAAGGGGTGTGAGATCAGTCGTTGTCATAGCGGTTCAGTCCTAAATTTAGCGACCGAGGGCCCGGATGTCCGGGTCTCGCCTGTGTTTGCGGTCCATCGAAAACCCAGCCCGTTATCGGCGCTGGCAACAAACCGGTTCGCAACCCGCTTGGCGGCACTGCGACAGTAGACTATTTGGGAGGGGCGACACCCGCGTTCAAGAGCTGAAAAGGACTTCGAACACCATGCGCACTTTCCTCCTCACCGCCGCTTCTGCGATTGTTCTGGCTGCCTGTGGCGGCGAAGGCACCGATGTGCCAGACGCTGATGCAGCGACCCCACCACCCGCAGCAGAAATCGCCGCAGCACCTGAAACTATGGATGTTGCTGCTGTGCTGGCCGCCGATTGGCGTTCCGAAGCCGAAAAAGCTCGAGACTCCCAGCGCAATCCAGCCGAGACACTTGCCTTCTTCGAGGTGGATGGCGACGAGACGCTTGTGGAAATCTGGCCCGGTGGCGGTTGGTACACAAAGATTTTCGCTCCGCTCGCAAAGGCGAATGGCGGCACCTACATCGCCGCAGGCTTTGACCCGGTTGGCAGCGAATTCCGGGCCAATGCCATGGCCCGCTTCAACGAGACCTACGTCAGCAATCCCGACGTCTATGGCGACATTGACGTCACCGTCTTCTCAGCTGAGAGCGATGGCTTCGCAGAGCCCGGAACTGTCGATACGGTTCTGACGTTCCGCAACGTGCATAACTGGATGTCCGGCGGCTACACCGACAAGTTCTTCACCGATGCGTATGCAGCGCTTAAGCCCGGCGGCATCCTGGGCGTTGTCGAGCATCGCCTGCCTTCTACCGCAGAGCAGGATCCGCAAGCGGCAAGCGGTTATGTCCATGAGGATGTCGTCAAAGCGTTCGCAGCCGATGCAGGCTTTGAGTTTGTCGAAGCCTCAGAGGTCAATGCAAACCCTGCAGACACGGCAGACCACCCCTTTGGTGTATGGACGCTGCCGCCTGTTAGCCGCACCGAGGATCGCGACGGCAATACGCCTGACGGGTTCGATGCAGCCAGCTACGCCGCAATCGGCGAAAGCGACCGGATGACACTGAAATTCGTCAAGCCGGCTGAATAACGGTTGCGATCGCGCACCCTGTTTCCAACCCGTATTCAAGAAACCGAGATCGGCGACCCCTCGCTGGTCTCGGATCTCGAAGCGGCGATCTGGATGCTTGAGGACGGAGACGACGCCGGCCATCGCTGGTGCGAGACGCATGGCTATGACGGCTACACGTCCTACGCTTCGCTAGACGACTTGCCGACACGCGCGAGCGCGTTTGAAACCTTGTCAGGTGCGCTTGCCGCTGACGCCGATGCCTTTGCCGAGACGCTGGGCTGGGACATGGATGGGCGCTGCCTCGTTCTGGATTCCCTCTGGGTGAATATTCTGGGAGAGGGTGGAAGCCATTCCGGCCACATCCACCCTAACAGCGTGGTTTCGGGAACGGTTTACGTATCGGTACCGCAGGGCGCTGGCGCAATCCGATTTGAAGATCCCCGGCTGGCCATGCTGCAGGCTGCACCGCCGATGCGTGTCGATGCGGACGAAAGTCAAAAACGGTTTGTCCATATTACGCCCAAGGCCGGACGCGTCCTGATGTGGGAAAGCTGGCTGCGACATGAGGTGATGCCCAATCGCGCCGAGACACCGCGGCTTTCGATCAGCTTCAACTTTGCCCTCGACGCCGCAGACTAGCTTCGCGTTAACGGTTCCCGGCTTGACGCTTGCAGGTCTAGGGGTCATCGCTGCGCCACAGCGCTCATATTCGTACACAAAGAGGCTCTTCCCATGGATATCAGCAAGATCGACATCGGCCAAAACCCGCCGGACGATCTCAATGTCATCATTGAAGTTCCTCTGGGCGGCGAGCCGATCAAGTACGAAATTGACAAGGCGTCCGGCGCGATGTTCGTCGACCGGTTCCTGTACACGTCGATGCGCTATCCGTGTAATTATGGCTTCGTTCCTCACACGCTAAGCCTTGATGGCGATCCGATTGACGTCATGGTTGTGGGACAACGCGCACTCGTGCCTGGAGCTGTCGTCCGCGCACGGCCTGTGGGTGTCCTGCTCATGGAGGACGATGGCGGGCAGGATGAGAAAATACTCGCCGTCCCCCACGAAAAACTCACCCGCTTCTATGAGAAGATCGAGAACTTCACGGATCTGCCGGAAATTCTTGTCGATCGGATCGTGCATTTCTTCACGCACTACAAGGATATGGAGCCGAACAAGTGGGTGAAGGTCCAAGGCGTTGAAGGCGTTGAGACCGCCCGCGAACTCATCCTGAACGCTGTGGAGCGCGGCAAGGCCTAAACAGAGGGACGCGGCCTTGGACATTGGGGTCTGGCTCGCGCTGATCGGGCTGTTCATTGCCGGTGGGTTGACGCCGGGACCAGCGGTTATGCTGATCCTCTCATCCTCGCTCAAATATGGCGCGCGGTCAGCGATGGTTCCGGCGTTCGGCGTGTCAGCTGCCAACCTCATCTGGATCACGCTCGCGGCCTCTGGTGCGGCGGCGCTTGCTGCGCGGTTTCCAGACGCGTTCTTCGCGCTCAAACTTGCCGGACTCTGCTTCATCGTCTGGTTGGCCTGGACAATGGCCTTTGACGAACCCGGCAAGGTGCGTGCGACCGCGGACAGAGCGCCCAAAAGGGCAACCCTGTTCGGCAAGGGCGTTGGGTTACAACTCGCAAACCCAAATGCGCTGGTTTTCTTTGGCGCAATCCTTCCGGGGTTCATCACACCAGATGAACCCGTCGTGCGACAGGCCCTGATCATAATGGGGACCGTCACAGTGACCGAACTGTTCGGGCTCGCGCTTTACGCCTTGGCTGCGGACGCCATGAACCGGCGCTTTGCAGCACCGGGGTTTGCGCGTGCGTTTAATCGCGTCGCCGCTGCGCTCATGCTGGGATCGGCGTTCTTCGCGGTTTGGGCGACCTCAGGTCACTAGAACCGCTCGGGGCGGAGTACCTTTACGTCGCTGACGGAAACAACTCCGATATGCGAACCGAGCAGTGTCTCCAGCTGTGTCATGCTCGCAGCCACCCGGCTTTCGTCCCCGATGGCGATAATCACAACCATATCGCTTGATGCCGAGATATCGGTATCGCGTGTCCAGCGATTGCCACCGCCATATCCTGCGAGCGATGGGAGAACGGTATATCCGGTCATTCCAGCGGCCTCCAGGACCCGGCAAGCACGCTTATAGGCCATGCGCTCAATGATGAGTTCAATACGTTTGCGATCGTGCACGACGTCCTCCTATCCCGTCACCATTTGCGCCAGCAGAATGTAGAGGGGGATACCGAGGGTAACATTGAACGGGAATGTGACGCCAAGCGATAGGGTGAGATAAATTGACGGCTTGGCCTGCGGCAAAGCCAGGCGCATCGCGGCGGGCACGGCAATGTAGGACGCCGACGCCGCGAGCGTGATGAGCAGTGCTGCGTCACCCGCTGGCATCCCGATAGCCCAGGCCAATCCGGCGGCGATGGCCGCTGAAACCAGTGGCATATAGACACCAAAAAGGACTGTCGGCGGTGATAGCTGGCGCCAGCCCTGCCTGAGCCCCCTGCCCGCAGAGAGGCCCATATCCAGAAGGAACAGACACAACACGCCCTGAAACAGATCGACGAAGAAGGGACGAACCGTCGCCGTCCCATCCTCTCCGGCAATCCAGCCAATGCTGAGTGCGCCGACCAGGACAACGACCGAAGCATTGAGGAACACTTCGCGGACAAGCTCTCCTTGCTCTGAGCCAGCCACAGGCGCTTTGGGCGTCGAAGACGACGCTGCGCTTTGGGCGAGGATCAACGCGCTAACGATGGCTGGTGTTTCCATCAGCGCGGCGACAGCGACGAGGTGGCCACCCGCATCCAGACCGGTCAGCCGGACCGCCTCCGTCGCCGCAACAAAAGTAACGATCGAGATCGAACCGTAATGGGCGGATACGGCAGCGGCGTCAGTACGGTCCAGGTTCGTGGTCGCTTTCAGGAAAGCAAACGCAATCAGGGGAACGAAGAAGGACAACGCAATCCCAGCAGCGAAAACGAGTCCAATCTCGAGCGTAAGCGGGCTTTTGGACATCTCCACCCCGCCCTTCAGGCCGATGGCCATCATGAGGTAGATCGCAAGCCCCTTTGCAAAGGCCTCGGGCACTGACATTTGCGATCGGAGCAGCGCGGCCCCCATGCCCAATGCGAAAAATAGAATGATGGGTGAAAGCAGGGTCGAAATTGCAACGTCCAAGCTTGTGACCCCTTCTTCAATCGCGCTGACAAGCGCATCCTCCGCGAGATAGGACGACACGCATGCCGTTGCAAATTCTTCAGGAAAGAACGTTCAGGCCAATGAGCTTGGGCAACTATCCAGAACGGTACGTTCCGTGCTACAAGG
>JBCBWQ010000019.1:13608-20667 GCA_039817025.1 Pseudomonadota bacterium
CAGGATAACTCATCGCGCAAGCAGGGACCAAAGCGCAGCGAAACGTCTAAAGCAGCGATCCTCGACGCGACCCGCGAAGAAATGATCGAAAACGGCTGGCGCGGCTTCAGCGTTGACGGCGTTGCACGCCGGGCAAAGGCTTCGAAACAGACGATCTATCGCTGGTGGCCATCCATAGGCACGATGTGCCTTGATGCGGCGCTAGCACTTGTCCCGGAAGCGCCGACCGGTGTGCGCGATCCCGTTGAGCGGATTGCTGCCCTGATCCTACCAATCGAAGCTGCAGCCCGAATTGGCAACGGACACTATGTACTGCGCGCAGGGCTTCTCGCTGCAGCCGATGATGACAGCGCCGGCGAAAAGTGGCGTGCATGGCAGAACACGGAAATCCGGACCCCGCTTAGGATGGTGCTCGCTGAACTCGCGGCAAAGCAGGTCATCCGCCGGGATGTGGACGTTGATGACGCCATGGAGTCGCTTATGGGGCCCATGCTCCATCGCCTCGTTTTGCGGCGGGCCCCATTCCAAGAAGGCTACAGCGTCGCGCAGGCGAACCGGCTTCTAGCGGCATTTGCGCTCAACTAGGGCTTCACGACCCTCGAGAGCTTTAGTCGCTCCGTCAGCTGATCATCAAATGGCTCTGCACCAAGAGCAGCAATGAGCGCCTTTAACTCGGATACGAGGTGCGGCGCATGTATCGCGAGCAGATAGGATGTGAGGCTGTCAATCTCATCGAATAGCGGGATGAGGCGCTCAGCTTCGATCTTGCCGTGTCCAGTCAGGGCCACCCTCGCCTGTCCTGCCGAATTGGCGCTGATCACAGTTTGCAGCAATCCCCTGCGGCTCATCTTCATAAGAACTGGCTGAAGTTGGTCTGGTGGTATCCCCAATGCATCGGCGACCGACTGAACGGACACCGATCTCTGGTCATCGAGCAATCGCATGATCTCAACCCAGCGATAATCCACGGGTCGGCCGCGCTCGAAGGATGGCGCTGCGGTTATAGAAAGCCGGGCCGCCACGGCGCTGACATCGTCCTTGATGTCTTGCAGCGCGCGGCAATTGACCGGCGTTGGTGCTTCCGGGCGTAGGTGAGCTGACAGACGTTTTACCATGTCTTCATCCTCGGAAAAAAAGAGGACCCGGCCCAGGGCCGGAGGCCGGGTCCACCGAACGCAATGACACGACAAGGTCGGTGGTCAGGACCCCGTGTGCCGACGCGAACACCAAAGAAAACCTGCTGATGGAGCGCGATTTCTCGTTGTGTTTCGGCACTACGCTACCTAGTGGTGAATAGTTGATGAGGCGTAAAGAATGCAACTCTGAGGCCTCTTTATTGTATCGAAACCTGACACGATTCTTTGTTTTTCGCCTCTGGGTTGCATGTCGCACTAGGATGATGCGGCGCGTTTCCAGAGCAATTCAAACGCAGCATGGTAGTAAGACTCAGCCAGCTCGGCGCCGCGCGGCGATTGTGTCGCCAGATGTTCCATCATCACGCCAGCATTCACTTCCAGAATGATTGTTTGACCGTCGACCAGAACGAGATCAACAGATCCAGCGACGAGGCCAAGGGACTCAGCTGCCCTGATGGCAAGGTCAGCGTCGGCCTCAGGGATCGTCTCGAGAAGATGTGCGCCAGCGCCCTGACCAAGATTATGCCGCCAATTCAAGCGAACGGCGTCGCCTTCATCTGGGACGCCCATGGCGCTCCACCGTTCTGAGGTATCGGGCGCAAGACACTTCAGCGCAGCCGTCGTCCCCGCGCCAAGCTGGCGCAGTGCGAGCGTTTCAACGCTTGAACGGCCGTCACCAATGACGAACGGCAAGACCTTGTCCGTCGCAACAACAGCCATTCCGCCGAGAACGTAGATGCGGCGTTCTCTCTCAATGTTCAGAAAAGGTGACAATGCGGCGGCATCATTCGTGGCGTGGAGCGCGTCGACGGCGGCACGGATCTCGTCCAGCGTTTCACATAGAACGACTCCCTGACCACTCGTGCCCTCGTTTGGCTTGACCACGACCTGGCCGCCAGCCTGCAGGAAAAACGGCTTGATCACAGCCGTAGCGCTAGCACCGGGTGCAAACTCAGCCCTTCCCGGTTGTATGACGAGCCGGTGCTCCACCGCTGGCAGGCCCGCGCCGCTGAGCAATTCATAAGCCGCAGTCTTGTCGCGGCAGACCTGCACCGTTGCGCCGGCGTTCAAGCCAAGATCGTAACCGACAATAAGCGCAGACCGCTCGCCGCTCTTGTCGCTCAGTCGGAAGACCCAGTCATGGCAATGGTGCTCCAGCGCCAGGCCGTGTTCGTCAGCAAATTTGGCGAGCGCTCGAACAAGGACTCTTCCGTCATTGGGCGGTGACATGGCGCTTTCCTCATTGGCCGTCTTGCTGGCCATGGCACGAAAAAAGGGCGGCCCGCAATGCGCGCCGCCCTTCCCCCCTCTTGATAGCGTTCTGGCGACTAGTTCCCGCCGAACGCAACCGATGCGCCGATCTTGATCACGCGGCCATAGGATGGGTGCGTGTAAGGATCGTAGTTCAGGTCGAGGCGCGCGAAAGGCGGATCCTCGTCCGTGATGTTCTGACCGGAGATAAAGGCGTTGATGCCGTACGTATCGGTCAGATCAAGGTTGTAGGTCACATCAAGCGACGTGAAGCTGTCGATGGTCTCGTTTTCGAACCGCTGATCATCATATTCGGAGAGATAACGAATGTCGGCTCGCAGGTTGTGAATACCGCGATTGTAGTTGGCGAAGAAATTCGCCTTCACTTCCGGCACAGGACGCAGGAAGTTGTTGCGGTTCAATTGGCCCAGAGCATCGAATTCCGGAACAATCACGTCTTCGATCTGGTAGGAACCCACATCGTATTCGAGCACGAAGGTCGCCTCGACACCAAGGCTGATGTCCGCACCAACGAGATCTTCAAAAGTGTAATCCGCGCGGGCATCAATGCCTGACGTATTCACGTCCGGCCCGTTCACGATATTGGCTCGGATCCGTTCGATCGTCGCCAGTGACGGTGCACCATCAAAGGTCACGCGATTGACGATGCCTTGCGGGGCCGTTGGATCTGCGAGCGCGGTAAGAACAGCGTCGACGATCGCATCCTGACTTTCAACAATGATCGTGTCGGAGAACTCGAAGTTGTAATAATCAACCGACGCGTTGAAATTGCCGGTCTGCAGAATACCGCCAATGTTGAAGCTGGTTGCGCTTTCCGGCTCTAGGTCTGGATCGCCAGCCTGGTCGACGGCTTTAAAGGCACCCGTTGGCGCAATGAACTGCAACGTCGTACCAAGACCTGGATCAAGCTGGTTCAGCGTCGGTCCCTTGAACGAGGTCTGAGCGGATCCGCGGATGGCGAAGGCATCGGAAGCCTGGAACTTGAAGGCCAGCTTCGGATCGACCGTCTGGCCGATGTTGCCCGGATACTTCTCATAGCGAACTGCAGCCTGGACATCGAGGCGGTCGGAGAATGGCAGCTGCAATTCGACGAAGCCACCAAAGATGTTCTGCGAGTTGCTGTAAGGTGTTCCGCCGGCAAGGAAGGCGAACAGACCCGTCGACTGCGAGCCATCCGGGCACAGACCATCGTTACCAAGGGCTGCGTTCGGATCCGTACAGGGGAACAAGGTCAGGTCGGAGGAATCCACCGGATCGGAGCTGAACTCCTCGTGGCGAAGCTGACCGCCGGCCGCCCAGCTCATGGCACCGCCGCCGAGTTGGATGCTCGATTCTCCGGAGAAGACAGCATCGAAAACGATCAGGCGGGTATCGTTGACATCACCTGTGCCCTCGGTGAGCCAGTTTCCGAGTTCGACGGAGTTTGCGAGCGCTGGATTGAATTGCGGGTTTACCGCTCCGGTGATCGCATTCGACTGAACGGCGTTGGAGAACGGGTTATAATAGAGACAGCCATTCTGCCCCGGCACGCCGCCGCCGTTCGCACAGTCCGGTCCGCCGAGGCCAAGCAGGGCGAGGCTGAGGGCATTCACCGACGTGTCATTGGTGATCACTTTAGAGGTGGCTTCGGAGAAGGTGAAGCCGAGATCCCAGGTTACGCCGCTTTCAAAGTCGCCTGAAAGATCCGCAGCCAGACGCTTGGTATTGGCTTCACGCTGGCCTTCCTGCGCGCCGCCCGTTCCGGGGAAACCGCCATTACCGAAGGTCCGTCCAAAGAAGACAAGTGGCGTGGTTGCTTGGTCCAAACCACCTGGAATGGGTGCGCCTGTCCCTGCTGCCAGAGGGGCGAAATCTGTGTAAGTCGCAGCGGCCCATTCTGGATTGTCCGCAATATACTGAACAAGGCCGGGATGGTTCGGCAGGAGGACCTGACCAAACAGGGCTTGTGGCGGGTAAGATGGCGAGGTCTTCCATTCCGGAACTTCAGTGGAGCCGTAAAGCGCCTCAAGGTGCAGGTCTGCATTGCCGAGGTCAAAGTTCAGCTCTGAGAAGATCTGAATACGCTCTTCTTCTTCGATCAAATTGTCGAATTGCGTGAAGTTGAAGCGGCAAAGTACGCCCGCATCAACGCCGCCAAGCGTTTCGCACTGGTCATCGGAATTGGCGAAGGCCAAAGGCGTGCCAGCAACTGCGCTGCCCGGCCCGATATTTGGCACAGCAACGAAGGAACCAGGGTTGCCGATCGTCGAGTAACCGCCTTCTGGCGCTTCCGAGAATGGGAGGACGGCCCAGTCGCGTTCCGTGGTCGAAAGCTCGGACCGGGTGTTGTAGCCGACGCTCGTGACCCAGCTACCGCCGTCGAACTGCAAGCCATAGGCCGCTGACAGATTGTAGTTGCCGTCAGAGCCATCGATGAACTCGTAGTCACCGCTGGCAGTGAAACCTGAAAGCTCATCATTGGTGATGAAGTTTGCAACGCCTGCGATTGCGTCTGAGCCATAAAGGGCGGCCGCGCCGTCTTTCAGGATCTCAACGCGCTTGATCGCAGCGGATGGGATCATGTTGGTGTCGACAAAGAGCTGCGCCTGCTCACCGATTTCGCGCGGGCTGAACGTCTGGCGCTTGCCATTGATGAGGACCAGCGTCCGGCCGGCACCGAGGCCGCGCAGATTGATGTTGGCCGTGCCTTCCAGTCCGTTGGAGGTGAACTGGTTTGTCTGACCATCCGCACCCGACGAAACGCCAAGGTTCCGGATCAAATCCGTCAGCTGCGGGCTACCCTGCAGCTTCAGGTCCTCTGCAGACAGAACATCGACTGGCAGCGCAGCATCTTCCGGCGTGCCCTGGATGAAGGATCCCGTCACAACAACCCGATCCAGCGTACGGTCGCTATCGTCGGATTCCTGGGACACGGCGACGCCGGCCCCTAGTAGCGCGAAGGCGGACGCGCTGAAGACAAGTTTAGATCCAATGCTCATGGTATTCCTCCCGATAAACTGATGTGGCGCTCTGGCGGCGCATCTCACGCTCGTCACTTTGACTGCTGGATTCGCTAAAGAAAAGCAGGAGTTTCTGCTGCGCTGCAGCAATAATTTACGCTTGGGCAACACTTCAGACTGCGCCACACAGGAGCGCAGGGCCCTAAAGTCGCTGACGCTGCTACAGTGAGACGGCTGTCACGTCCGTGTCACAAGGAGAACGGTGCCAAATGTCTTTGAATGCCGAGAGAAGGCCGCCCATTCTTGAGATCGCGGATGTCTTCGCAGATGCGGTAGAACCTGCGAATTTCCCGAAACATGTGTTGCGACATCGCAACACAAGATGGGCACAGGCGGTTCAGTTCGGGCATTTGTCGGATGCCAACTGGCTTCGTCACTTCGGTGAATTTGCGCCTTTACCCGGCAACCTACCCCAGCCCCTGGCGTTGAAATATCACGGGCACCAGTTCGGCACCTACAACCCAGAGCTCGGGGACGGGCGCGGGTTTCTCTTTGCGCAGGTACAAGATGAAACTGGCCGCTGGCTGGACCTCGGAACAAAAGGAACGGGGCAAACCCCCTACTCTCGGCAGGGCGACGGCCGGCTGACGTTGAAGGGCGGCGTACGGGAGGTTCTGGCGGCGAACTATTTGGAAGCGCTCGGCGTCAATACGTCGAAGGCATTCAGCTTGATCGAAACTGGCGAGCAGCTCGCGCGCAATGATGAACCCTCCCCGACACGCTCCGCCGTGCTGGTGAGGCTCTCCCACAGTCATATCCGCTTTGGCACTTTCCAGCGCGCGGCCTATTGGGACGATACCGAAGGCATGGCCCGCCTCGTTGAGCACTGTGTCCGCCACTATTATCCCGACGCCGCTGACCCAAACCTGGGCCGACAGGCCGCCGCCCTGTTTGAACGGATCGTGGAGGCCTGCGCGCGTATGGTCGCCCAGTGGATGGCGGCAGGCTTTGTCCACGGCGTTATGAATACCGACAATTTCAACATCACCGGCGAAACCTTTGATTTCGGGCCCTATCGTTTCTTGCCCATTTCAGACCCGAACTTCGTTGCGGCCTATTTCGACCAGACCGGCCTGTATCGCTTCGGCCGACAGCCAACGCAGGCCCTCTGGGCGCTGCAACAGCTCGGCGGCGCGCTTACCCTCATCGCCGATTCCGACGACCTCTCGGGCGCGATCAAAGCCTATGAGCCCGCCTATCAGACCAGCTTTGCCCGTCACGCGCTTGCCCTGCTCGGCCTGAAAGACGGGCCTTCACTCCAAGAAGACCTGGAATTTCTCAGCACATTTTACGCCTGGATGAACGAGACCGGCGCGCCCTGGTCCCAGGTCTTCTTTGATTGGTTCGGCGGCGATGCCAGCGAGGGGCGCGCAAAGCAAAGCCGCATCGCTCAACTCTACGGCAAGGGCGAATTCCTGCCGGTCAGGGCTGGTCTTGCAGCGCGCACGCCCGATCGCCCGGAGCGCCTCGACGGCGACTACTTCCAAGGCGACCGGCCAGTGACCCTTCTGATTGACGAGATCGAGGCCCTGTGGGGTCCAATTGCCGACTCCGACACGTGGTCCGCCTATCAATCCAAACTCGATCACATCGAAGCCGCGCGACTTGCACTCGATCTTTCAAACAGAAGCGTTTGACCCGCGCCGCAATGG
>JBCBWQ010000001.1:0-92954 GCA_039817025.1 Pseudomonadota bacterium
CGCCCACGTTCTTTCCCGAGACGATCACCTTCGACGCGTTTGTGACGCTGTTCGAATTCATCGATATGACCGGATATATCTGGAACACCGTGCTGGTCAGTCTCGCAGCGACGGCGCTCACGATCATCGTCTCGACCATGGGCGGCTATGCGTTGGCGCGGCGCAAGTTTGCCGGGCGCGACGCTGTTGGCCTGATGATGCTGTCATCGCAGATGATCCCGACCATTCTCTTGGTCGTCCCGCTCTCTCTGATCATGCAGTTCCTTGGCCTGCTCGACTCGCATGTCGGGCTGGTCTTTGCGCTGGTCGGCATCACGATCCCGGTTGGCACCTGGATGATGAAGGGCTTTATCGAGACGGTCCCGTTCGAACTGGAGGAAGCCGCGGTGCTTGATGGCTGCGAGGCCTGGGAAGTGCCCGTGCGTGTGGTTCTGCCCTTGATCATGCCGGGGATTGTGACCGTCGGCATGTACACCTTCATCCTGGCCTGGGGCGAGTTCGTCTTTTCGCTGACGCTTCTTCGGTCTGAAGAGATGCGCACGCTTCCATCAGCCTTGGCGGTCAATTTCGGACGCACCAGCGTCGACTATGAGGTGCTGATGCCAATGGCCGTAACCTACATGGCGCCAGCGCTTCTGATCATGTCGCTTTTTCAGCGGCAACTCACCCGCAGCATCGCAGAAGGCGCCCTGAAGGGCTGAGCCGAGACCCAAGAGAGCATCACCATGGCAAGAATTGAGTTTGACAATGTTGGCAAGCGGTTCGGTGATGTCGAGGTCATCAACGATCAGAGCCTGACAATTGAGAGCGGAGAGTTGTTGGTGCTGCTCGGCCCGTCCGGCTGCGGTAAAAGCACTTTGTTGCGGATGATTGCCGGGCTGGAAACCCCCACCAGCGGCGAGATCCGGATCGATGGGGTGGTCGTAAACAATGTCCGCCCCAAGGATCGTGACATTGCGATGGTCTTCCAGAATTACGCGCTCTACCCCGACAAGACGGTCTACGACAACCTCGCCTTTTCCTTGCGCCGTCGTGGCACGGCGCGGTCCGAGATCGATCAACGCGTGCGCGAAGTTGCCAAATCTCTCGAAATCGATGCGTTCCTCAAGAGAAAGCCAGCCGAGCTTTCGGGCGGTCAACGCCAGCGGGTGGCCATCGGCCGGGCGGTGATCCGGCGCCCCAAAGCGTTCTTGTTCGACGAACCTTTGAGCAATCTCGACGCCAAGCTGCGCGTGCAGACCCGCACCGAAATCGCCCGCCTACATCGGCAGTTCGAAGGCACCACCATCTATGTCACCCATGATCAGGCCGAAGCGATGACCCTGGCCGACCGGATCGTGGTGCTCAATGCCGGCAAGATCATGCAAGTCGGGCGGCCGACGGAGATTTATGGCGCGCCCAAGAACCTGTTCGTCGCAGGGTTCGTGGGCAGCCCGGAGATGAACTACTTCGAGGTGCAGCTTGAGGGCCGCGACGGCCAACCGCATATGGTGCATCCCGAATTCGCCGTGCCCATCGATGCGCCGCTCGAAAGCCGGCTCTCGGCAGCGCCGGAGGGGCGCGTCACGCTGGGCGCACGGCCCGAAAGCATGCGGCTCAACGGGGCCGCGACCTCTAGCGCAGACAGCGTTGCGCTGTCGGCCGCATTCGACGTGGTCGAGGAGCTGGGCCCGGTGACCTATCTGCAAGGCCGCGCCGGGGAAACCCCTGTCACGGCTGCCGTGGACTCCGGGGCACAGCATGCCCTGGCAACCGCAATGCCGCTTTCCGTCCGGTATGAAGATCTGCACTTCTTCGCCTCGGAAAGCGGACTGCGGCTGTGAGCCTTCGCGCCGCCAGATAACAAGCCGTGTCGCCACCACCTTACCTGTCGGTCATGGTCGGTTCTCGCCCTCCATTGATTTGTGTGAGCGTCGGATCGCCATGACACGTCATGGGCGTGCTCATCTGAGCGCTTCAGTTCGCGGCACTTGTTGAAACAGACAAGCAAGACAGTTTAGCGGCAAAGAAGTAGCCCTCTCGCGGATTGTCGGTTCATCGTGGCCCCAGCGACAGGCAAACTTGGGCTTTTACCGGCTTCAGACCCTTCGAATGTCCGTAAACAGAAATGCTCTGCGCTGCTGAAACCTTCATGCGGCGTGCGCGAGGGTTTTTTGCGCGCGCATTAGCTGCATCAGCAAACGGCCGCAAAGTCCGCAGATTACCAGTTCGAGACACGAACACCGTAGGTCCGCAACGGGTATTCTGGCACCGTGACTTTGCCGGTCTGAGTTGCCCCTGGTTTCCGGGCAACCTGCCTCGTTCGGCTTCTGCCGCCTGATCTGGACATTAAGGGCCACAGCATGCCGTTGTTCGCGCGCCTGCAGTAAGTCGCAAGTAGCAACTGCGGAGATCCCGCGGTCTCCGCGGGTTCTGGTGGACCAGCGGACGCCGCACCCTCCGCTCCGCTCTGGGCACGCCGATGGTTTTCCTGTGCCTGGTCCGCCTGCCATCCGGTTCCGGCTCTCAACAGGGGTTGTGATGCCGCGCGAAACGCGCGTCAGCCGGCGGGAGAAAATCGGCTCCCCCACGCTGGCGCGCGGTCCCCCCAATTTTCAGCCCTTGGCCCCCTGTCTTCGATCCGTTCCCGGCCGCAGGTCGGGCTCCGCCCTCACCTGCTCTGTCCAGCCGAATGGGAGGCCCATTCGGACTGATCAGATCAGCCGAGGCTTCGCCACTGGCGGAAAGAGGTCGCCAAGACCCCATCCGCGTCACCCACGACGGAAAGGAGCCGGACCCATGGGTCTCGACCAATACGCATATACAAAAACCGAAGACTGCGGCGACGAAGGCGACGCCCCAAAGTTCGTCTGGCGCAAGCATTCCAAGCTGCAGACCTTCATGGAAGCGCTCTACGAGGACCGCACCGGCCTTTCCGCCGTCGATCTGAACTGCGGCGAGTTGCAGCTTCAAATAGGCGATATCGACGCCTTTGAACTGGCGGTGACGAAGAACGCCCTGCCCCATTGCGAGGGTGGCTTCTTCTATGGCCACCAGTTCCAAAACGAGCAGGCCGCAGAGTATCGGGACTACGATCTCGCGTTCTGTGCATGGGCACGGGCCGAACTCGAGCAGGGGGCCACCGTCATCTACTCCTGTTGGTGGTGAGCCGGAAGGGACCGGCCCCGCGCCGGTCCCCTGCCCTTCCCCTCGAACTCAACCGAACGACCGGTCGCGCCCGCGCGATCCGGTCGCCCAATCCCCACGAAAGGAAAAGCCATGACCAAGCAACAGAAGATTTCCCCCGACGCCGCGATCCAGCACGTCCCGCTGGCGAACCTTTATGTCTCCGATCTGAACCCGCGCAAAACCGTGTCGGAGGCACATATCGAAAGTCTGGCCGACAGCATCGAGCGCTTCGGCCTCATCCACAATCTCGCGGGCGTCTTGGACGCCCACGGCAAGGTCGGGATCGTCGCGGGCGGGTGCCGCTTGCGGGCCATTCAGATCGTGGCGGAGCGCAGCAAGGACCATGGCTTCGCCACCGTGCCGGTGAAACTGGCGGCGGACGCAGCGGAGGCCGAAGATTGGGCGAGCGCCGAGAATGCCGCCCGCGAGGATATGACCCCCGCAGATGAAATCCGCGCTTTCGGGCGGATGAAGGCGCGCGGCGGCACCGTGCCGGAAATCGCGCTGGCTTTTGCGGTGACCGAGGCGCGGGTCTATCAGCGGCTGGCGCTGGCCGGTCTTCCGGAGCCGGTGCTCGACGCGCTGGCCGCAGGCCAGATCAGCCTCGGCAGCGCCAAGGCCTTCACCTTGTCGCAGGACGAGGGCCTGACCCTCGACATTCTGAGTCAAGTGAAAGGACAAGGCGTCTCGGAGAGCGCGATCAAGGCCGCGCTCCATCCCGACGCGATCAAAGCCACCGACCGCCGCGCCCGGTTTGCCGGTGTTGAAGCCTACGAGGCCGAAGACGGGGCGGTCACGCGCGATCTTTTCTCCGACGAGGTTTTCCTCGCCTCCCCTGCCCTTCTGGACCGCCTCTTCGAGGAAAGGCTGGAGGCCGCGCGGGCCGATCTTGTCGAGCGCGACGGCTGGTCATGGGCCGAGGCCCGGCACGAGGCCTGGCTCAACTACTATGATCTCGACCAGATGAAGCTCGCGCGGCTCTACCCCATCGAGGGCGAGTTGTCCGAAGACGAGGCCAAGGAATACGACGAACTGGCCGAACTCTCCAACGGCGGCGTGCTGGACGAGGACGGCGAGGCGCGGCTGGCAAAACTACAGGCAATCCTCGACGGCGACTATGCCGAGGACCAGAAAGCGCATGCGGGCTGCATAATCCTCGTCAACAGCACAGGCCAGATCGAGGTCACGGCAGGGCTGGTCCGGGCCGAGGACAAGAAGGCTGCTATCGAGGCGGGCGTCCTGCAAGCGCCCACGACCACCAAACCCGACAGCCCGAAATCCCCCTACTCCCAGAAACTGGTGGCCGACATGCAGGCGATCCGGCTGGCAGCAGTACAGGCCGCGCTTCTGTCCAAACCGGAACTGGTGCTCGACCTTCTGGGCTTCGGTCTCTCGGAGGCGGCGGGCAGTTTCGAAAGCATCTTCGGGCTGCGTCTGGATCGCCCGAGCAACGTCCCGAGCGTCGAGGACGGATTTGCCAGCGAGCCGCGTCTTGATCACGGAGCCGACCCCACGGCCTATTGGCAGGACGGCGCTCGGGTTGACGACTTGTCCGACGCCTTTGCCGCGTTCCGGGAGGAGGGCAAGAAGGCGCGCAATGCTAAGATCACCGAGGCCATCACGCGCACCCTGCCCTATCAGGCCGGAGACCCTGAGTTCTTAGGTCTCATCGCCGAGGAAGCCGGGGCCGATATCCGCAAGCACTGGACGCCCACAGCCGAGAACTTCTTTGCGCGTGTCTCCGCCGCACACCTGACCGAGCTTCTTTGCGCCTTCCTCGACTGCAAGCCCCATGACGACCGGGTGCTGGCCTTCGCCAAACTCAAGAAGGTGGAGAAGGCCGAGAAGCTGGAAAAGCTGGTCAGCGATCCGACGACCCAGAAGCTGATGGGCGTGACGGCGGAGCAAAAAGCCAAACTCGCAGACTGGGTGCCCGACTGCACCTGACGGCTCCTTCGTGGGAGACCCACCTGGCCCCGCCTCGCGCGGGGCTTTTTTTGTCGGGACCATGAGAAAGCAAGGGACACATTTTTCCGGCGGCGGGGCCGGGCGCAAGGCCCCCTGCCCCGCCGCCGGAACGGCGCTATCCGCGTCGGATCAAGATTGACTCTTGGATATACGAACCATAGACAAACCATATATCGAAGGAGTGGACTGATGGGTTTGGTCAAGATCGACGACAGCTTGCACGAAGAAGTTCGGCGCGCGAGCGCGGTGATGTGCCGATCCATCAACGCGCAGGCGGAGTTCTGGATGAAAATCGGCATGCTGGCCGAAGCAAACCCGACACTGGCCTTCACCGACATCGTGAAGATGCAGCTGGCGGCGGCCGCTGATGCGGCTGAGGCTGAGTCGAATGCGGCGTAGAGGGGCTCACCCATGGTGAACGATCCGGCAAACATCGAGAGTGAGATCAAGGAATTCTTTGAGACCTACCTGGACGCCTTCGCGCGTGAAGATGCCGGAGCCCTCAGCGAGCTTTGGGACGAGGTCGGCCTGTTCCCCTCTCCGACCGGAAACTTCTCAATGGAGCGCGACGCCTTCCGCGACCACTGCGGGACGCTCATGGACTTCTATCGCCAGCAAGGTGTTGCCACACCGTCCGGCGTGGTGCTCGCGGCGGAGGTGCTGTTCCTGAACGTGGCCCAAGCCCGCAAGGCCTACCGCATGCTCGCATCGTACGGCACGGTCGTTGCGGCCTGGGAACATGTCTACATCCTACGGAAGACAGAGGATCGTTGGCGGGTGTCCCTGACGATCGCGGATGACGAAATGGCGGCCTGGGCGGCCAAAGGTGCACACCTTCATTGAGGCGGACAGCGGGCCCGTGCCTCCGATCTGAGTCCCTATAGCATTGTGATGAACGCCGGCGGTGCGAACTCGGCGGCGAAGGCCTATGACCGGGATTGAACCTGCGGGCTTGTCGGGTCGGCGCCGACTGAACCTATGCAGGTGGTCTGCCTGCGTCCGTCGCCCCGGGTTGCAAGGCATGCTGGTCGCAGGGTCCGTCCCGGACCGAAAGGGCGGGTGACCGGAATTCTCCCCTGTCCCTTCGGGCCATTCCTCGCGGGGCGCAGAATTCAGGCCCCCTGCCCTTCTCCGCTCTGCTGCGCCTGCGGTCGGCCCGGGCCCTTGTCCCCTGCCCTCTGACCATCATTGCAACACCGATCAAAGGAGCAAGGCAATGACCAGCAACTGCATCAAGTTCGACAGCACCGACATCGAAACCGCCAAGGGTGTTGGTTCAATCTCCACTCTCACCTTCGACATCGACATCTCCGTCGAGCCACTCGAGAGCGACAATCCCATGGCCCCGACACATCGTGTCCTCGGCCGTTCCCCGCGCGGCCGCCTCGTCGAATGCGGCGGCATCTGGAAGAAGCAGAGCCGCGAGACCCGGGCCGACTACTTCACGCTGACGATCCGGGACTACGGCTTCAACGCCAATCTCGGCAAGGCCGCGCAACAGGACGATCCGTCCCTGCAGGCGGTGATCCCGTGGGGTCCGAAGGACGCCTCCTGAGGCGTCGGTTGGCCGGGTATCTGGTCAACCTCTTTGTGCTGCGCCGGAGAATCGGCTGCCCGATTCTCCGGCTGCATGTGTGCCTCAATGCCGAGGGCCATTCGACAGACGGGGAAGACATGTGCATCGGGTGTCCCGACTAACGGGGTCGCGCACGAAAGAAAGTGCGAGCCGCAGGACCATCGGGCTTGCATGGCGAGGTTTCTTCGCGGGCGGTTAGCATTGGGCGGTTTGACAGCCGTGCAAGATGTGGAACGATAAACGAAAACAATGTGATACGCTAAATTCGGTGATGTCACGATCGCGCTCGGATTTGGCGGCGCGTGCGCCCGCACACTACATATTGGGGCGCAAGTCGCGCAAGTCGCGTTGGCTTGTGGCTGCCCCGATTTCTGTCATGATCCAGCAGCGCGATGCCGCTCGCCGAAAAAATCATTGTGGATTATTCACTTCCGCTGTAGTCACAGTTTAATGAGAGAAATCGCGATAAAAGCGATATTAGACGAGGCGGCAGAATGGAAACAGAACCATTCCAGCAGAATGCGGGCAATTTGGCCTTCGATGAGATTATTCTCCAGCAAGGAGAACTGATCTCTGATCGGCTCAATATCTTGCGTCAGGAACAATATCCTCCGGACGCTCAGAAGGGTCTGCGGTCGTTTTCGCTGGCCGAGGTGGCCTACTTCCTCGGAGTCACGCAATCAACGATAAAGAAGCTGCATCTGGAGGGCAAAGGCCCCGAACCCGAGACCTCCGCTTCCGGTCGCCGATCCTATTCGGCATCGCAGATGCTCGAACTACGCGCTTATCTGGATGCCCATGGTCGCCCGGGCAAACGCCGCTACCTGCCCCATCGGACCGAGGGAGAGGAGCTGCATGTCATCTCGGTGGTGAACTTTAAGGGCGGTAGCGGCAAGACGACGACCGCGGCGCATCTCGCCCAGCACTTGGCCCTTAAAGGGCATCGGGTGCTAGCAATCGACCTCGACCCGCAGGCGTCGCTTACTGCCCTCCACGGTATTCAGCCTGAATTAGACTCTGTTTCCTCGCTCTATGAGACGCTGCGCTACGACGACGAGCGTCAGCCGATAAGCTCGGTGATCCGGCCGACGAACTTCCCGAACCTAGATATCGTCCCGGCCAGTCTTGATCTGCAGGAATACGAGTATGACACGCCGGTGGCGCTTACGAGCCGTGATCCCTCTGAGGGTCGCGCCTTTTTCACTCGTATCTCGAAAGCACTCGAGGAGGTCGATGATCAATACGATGTTGTGGTGATAGATTGCCCACCGCAGCTTGGCTATCTGACTTTGACCGCTCTGACTGCGTCGTCGTCAGTCTTGATCACAGTGCATCCGCAGATGCTCGATGTGATGTCGATGAGTCAGTTTCTTCTGATGCTGGGCGGTATCCTACGTACCATCCGGGAAGCTGGGGCCGAGATGCGGCTGAGATGGTTCCGTTATCTGGTGACCCGCTTCGAACCGACCGACGGGCCGCAAAAGCAGATGGTCGGTTTCCTGCAGGCGATGTTCCCCAACCAGATGCTGGAATCGCAGATGCTGAAATCGACGGCGATCTCTGATGCCGGAATCACCAAGCAGACGCTCTACGAAGTGGAGCGGACGCAATTCGTACGCTCGACTTATGATCGGGCGATCACTTCGCTCAACGCAGTGAACGACGAAATCGCCGGCCTCGTGCATCAGGCCTGGGGGCGCGACATCCCATGAGTTTGACAGCCGTACAGATGCAGTTTGACAGCCGTGCAGACGAGGGGTTTCGAACCTTTGAGAGGAGGGCGACATGGCCAGAAAGGACCTGCTGAAATCCGTAATCGGACAACCGACCGATACGCCCGTCGACGGGGGCCGCTCGAGCTATGCCATGCGCGGCGCCTCGAAATCTATGAAGGTCTCCATCGACAGCCTTGCCGAGAACTCTAAACGCCTCCTCGAGGGCGAAACCATCGTCGACATCGATCCCGGTCTGATCGACGCGTCTTTCGTCAATGACCGTCTGAGCGGCGATGATGAGGCTTTTGAGGAACTGAAAGCTTCAATTTCGTCCAGTGGGCAGGACACGCCCGTTCTCTTGCGGCCGCATCCCGAGGCTGCGAACCGGTACATGGTGGTCTTCGGGCACCGCCGAGTGCGCGCTGCTCGTTCGCTCGGGCGTCCCGTGCGTGCCGTGGTCAAGGAGATGGATGACGTTGCCCACGTGCTGGCCCAAGGCCAGGAAAACACGGCTAGAGCGGATCTGTCGTTCATCGAAAAGGCTCAGTTTGCCAAAAGCCTCGCCGATATCGGCCAGGCCAAGGATGTGATCCAACAGGCTTTGACCATCGATGGCACGCTTCTGTCGCGTATGCTGTCGGTCGCAAGCACCGTGCCGAGCCATGTCATTGCGGCGATAGGACCGGCCAAGCAGATCGGCCGGGATCGCTGGGAAGACTTCAAGAAGCTGTTGGCGGTGGAAAGCAATCTCACAGTGGCCGATCGCGTCCTGGCCTCAGACGGTTTCGATCAACTCGACAGCGACACCAAGTTCGAGATCCTGCACAGCAAGGTGACCGAGGCGGGCAGGGCGCCCAAGCGCCGGGTAGCCAAAGCCTCCCCTGCCAAGCGCACCTGGACTGCCGGAGAGGGTCGGATCAAGGGTGTGATCGGACGGTCCGGTCGTGCCTACACGATCTCGCTGACGGCCAAGGATTCCGCTGGGTTTGGAGATTTTCTCTCAGAGAACCTCGATCAGCTTTATGCGGATTATCTCGCTCAAGCCGAGGAGACATCGACATCATGACCTGAGGCAAAAGAAAAGCCCCCAAGCCGATCCGGCCCGAGAGCTTATCCGATTAGATTAGACACCTTCTGGATACCGCTCCCGCGAATCACTGTCAACGAAAGAACGTCGTTTTGGCGGACGGGAACCTTTTGCCTCCACAAAACCGGAGGTGAAATACAGGCATGACACAAACAGGTTGGCGCAAGCCGACACCGGGTCTTGGCGTAGCTGAACAGCTCGCTCAAGCCGGTGAACAGAAATCTATACCCAAAAACGAGGCATTCGTGGCCGTGAAGCGCGTTGGCGCGCATATCGGGCTGAAGGCAAGCGATCTGATGCTGCTGGACACGCTCGGAGCATTCACACAGCCGCAGGACTGGGAGGCACGCCGGCGGCCGATCGTCTGGGCCTCGAACGCTTACCTTATGGAGCAGACGGGCTTTTCTCTGTCGGCCCTGAAGCGACATGCAAGGCGCCTGGCCGAGGCTGGCGTGATTGCCTTCAAGGATAGCCCGAATGGCAAACGCTGGGGCAGGCGGAACCCGGATGGGCACATCATCGAGGCCTATGGCTTTGATCTGTCGCCCATGGCGGCCCGTGTGGAGGAGTTCACTGAGCTCTATGGACACATCCAGGTCGAGCGCGCGCTCTGCCAGCGTCTGAAGCGTCAGATCACCGTGGCACGGCGGATGATCCGGGCGCGGATCGAGGCGGCCCTTCAAAACGCGCTCAGCGGCGCCTGGGCGCGGTATCTGGAGCTCTTCGACAGTCTTCTGACCCGTCTTCCACGCACCAATGCGGCCTCCGAGACGCTCGAGCAAATTCTCGGCTGGTTCACTGAGTTGCAACAGCGCGTCGAGCAGGCCTATCTCAAATCTGTTCGCGCGGATGAAGTTGTGGAGAACCCGGTATCAAACGAAGCACAGATCAGTGACAAGACTCAAGAAATGGACCCCAAGGAGGTCAATTCCGAACCGCATATACCAACTACAAATCAACTCAATTCTGTAATTAGTAATCGCTCAGAAGCTGAGCAAGCGGCGGGCGTGGCACCCGAAAGGCCGACCGTGGTGCCGGTTGAGAGGCCGGCACAAAAAGGGCAGGGGGCAGAGGGACCAAAACCAGCCCGAGGCGTGGCCGTGGATGTGGCGATCGTCATGCAGGCCTGTCCGGAATTCGCGTTTTGGGCACGGAACATGGGCGGATACCTGAGGGACTGGGGTGATCTTTACCGGATTGCCGGCGATCTGAAGAAGATCATTGGGATCTCGGACCATGCTTGGCTGGCGGCGCAGGAGGTCATGGGCAAACAGATGGCCGCGGCGGCGATGGCGCTGGTCTTTGACAAACATGCCAAGGGCGAAGTGGCGTCCGCGGGCGGCTATCTGCGCGGCATGACCGAAAAGGCCGGGGCGGGGGAACTGCATCTGGAGCGCAGTTTCTACGGGCGGTTGAGCGGACAGGCGGCGTGAGGACGTTGATCGAGAGTGTTGATTGGCATATATTGCCAATGAGGAGAGATTTGTCATGGTCACACGCAATGTGGTTCTCACGGAGACCCAGGATGAACTGGTTCAGGCTTTGGTGGCTTCCGGTCGGTACCAGAATGTGAGCGAGGCGATGCGGGCCGGTTTACGTCTGCTCGAGCAAGAAGAGGCTGAGCTTGTCGGCATCCGGAAAGGGCTGCTTGAAGGACTTCAACAGGTCGAGAGCGGTGACCTGGCGGACGGAAGTGGGCCGGAGGCGGTGCGCCGCGCCTTCGCGAAAGTACGTGCCACCTCATGAGCCGATCCTTCCGGCTGACGCGCCGCGCGGAAGCCAGCCTGGTCGAGATCGCCCGGTGGACCATCGACACTTTTGGGGAGCATCAGGCGGAGCAGTACGAAGCAGAACTTCTCGCGCGGTGTGAGGCGATTTTGAGTGGCCAGGCGCACAGCCGAAACTGTTCGATTCTGGTCGATGGTGCCGAGGACCTTCGGTTCATCAGGGCAGGGGAGCACTTCCTGGTCTTTCTGGATCGACCGGACGAGATCATCATCGTGGATATTCTGCATTCCCGCTGTGATCTGCCGCGGCATGTGGCAACGCTGACGGCGCTTCAGGGCGGGGAGGGCTGACCGCGTTCAGAGCCCTGCTGCTTTTGTGAGGTTGACCCGGAACCGGTCACGGCGGCGCTGGTAGCGTCGGGTCATCTCGGCCGAGGCATGTCCAAGCTGTTTCTGGACATGGCGTTCGTCGACCTCCGCGGAACTGGCGAGGCCCGCGCGCAAGGAATGCCCAGAGAAGAGGGCGAGCCGGTCTATCTCGGGCAGGTCGGCGCGTATGCCGGACTTCAGGACGGTGGATTTGATCAACCGGGCGACGTGTTTATCACTGAGCCGGGTATCGAGCGCGCGTTTGCCATCTCGCGAGGTGCGAACGAACACCGGTCCGAAGTCGATCTTCGAGAAATGCAACCATTGCTCGAGCGCATGGATCGGGCAGGTCTGGTCCGTCGACCCGCGCCCGATCTCGACCTCGCGCCAGCCCGTCTTGGCGTTCAGCGTGAGCACGGCGCCCTCGTCGAGGATCTCAACCCAACCGCCGCTATCAGGCGTATCGTCTTTCCCGACATCCAAGCTGACGATTTCCGAGCGACGGAGACCGCCGGCATAGCCCAGAAGCAGGATCGCCCGGTCGCGCAGGCCTCTCAGGTCGAACCCAAGAGTGGCGACCATGGCGAGAATATCTTCGGGGAGAATGGCCTCTTTCTGAACCGGCGGCCGCGCGTGTT
Source organism: Pseudomonadota bacterium (assembly GCA_039817025.1). Classification (GTDB taxonomy): domain Bacteria; phylum Pseudomonadota; class Alphaproteobacteria; order Caulobacterales; family Hyphomonadaceae; genus JANQQC01. The sequence goes on from JBCBWQ010000001.1 coordinate 12,249, forward strand.
TCCGTTTGATCCCGGCCAGCACCGTGGCGATGTGGCGGTTCTTCCGATCGAGGGTGAATCCGCGCTGCGTCGCGTTCCAGGCCAGGCCGGACAGCCGACGGTCAATGGTACTCACAGAGAGGGCAGGGGACCCGTTCGACGGCGCGGCCAGATCGGTCAGATAGAGGCCGATCATCTCGGGCGAGGGAGGCAGAGGGTCCGTGCCCTTCAACCTGCACCAGCGAGCGAAGTGCTTCCAGTCGGAAGCGTAGGCCTTGTTGGTGTTCTCGGCGGTGGAAGCTTTGGCATAGTCACGGGCCGTGTCGACTAAGCGATCGAGCGTGCCGGATCCGGCGACATGGGCAGGGAGGGCGATCGTATCCTCGGCACCAGGTTCGCTCTCGTCGACCTCGTCGTCACTTGGCGCATCCTTGGACGCAGAGCTCGAAATCTCGGCCTGAGAGGACGTTTTTGTATCGTTATTTGTGAGACAGCGCGCCATCTCTACAGCCTATCTTTTTACGTCCGATAAGGCAAACTTATTGGACATAGCGGAGATCTGTAAGGTGGGGCGGTTACCGCACTATATTGTGGCAAGAAGCGCCGCGATGGAATAACGTCGAGACATGACCTACCAGCCCAACACCATCTCCGGTGACGTGACGACCCTACCTAAGCTGCCCGCCTGGGTCACCTCTGGGCGCGCGGAAACCCCTGAAGATGTGGCGTTTTTGTCCGGGGCGGCACTCAGTCACCTGCATCTTGTGGTGCGCCATGAAGCGGCCCCCCAGGTCTTGCTGCGCGCGCGGTTGGCTTTGCGCGCCGCAGAGCGCTGTGTGGTGAATACCGGTCGACCCGAACGGTTAGCAGAGTTGCGTGATGCCGTCGGGTTTCTGCAGCCCGGTGACAGCCCCGGGCCAGCGGGGGAGGTTACCCTGTCCTGGCGACATGCGGTCGAACGGTCGATCTCGGTCAAGGCGCTGTACTGGGCGCTGCCGAACGTCAATGCAGATCAGATCGCCATTTGGTTGGATGCGGGGCAGGGGGCACCGGTCGCGCGAGCATCGACTGTCTTGGAAGCCGTCCTCGAAGATCGGCCCCGCGATCAAACTGCTGCGCTGCTGCTGGCGGAGGCGGCGCTGGCGCAAGCACTTGACTGGACGCATGTCCTGCCGCTGCTGGCGATCGGTCTCAAACGTGGTGATTTGCGGAAGAGCGGCGCGGACCTGCGTCTGGCTTGCCATCGGGCGATCGTGTCGGCGGCGACTGAAGCGGTGCGAGAGGCGGCTGGCCTGGCCCGACGCACTGAACGGCTCCGAGCCATAGCGCCGAAGCTCCGGGCAAAAGGCGCCGACGAGGCTGTGGCCCTGTTCCTGAGCCGGGACGCGGTCGCGCCGACGGCGCTGACCTCGTTGCGATCCGATCGCGCGGCGCGGCGGTTCTGTGACAGGCTGGTCGAGCTCGGCGCCGTGCGCGAGCTGACCGGGCGCGACACGTTCCGACTCTACGGGATCTGAGCGATGGCGAAGGACCATAGTGACCAAGCGCTCGATCGGGAACTGGAGGACCTGCCTTCGGACCTGCGCTGGCGCGAATGGATGGGTCGGATCGAAGCCGTGCTCTTTGCCTCTGCCTCACCGGTGCCGCGCGGGGACCTGGCGCGCGTGGTCGGGCAGGGGGTCTCGGTCGATCTTCTCATCGACGACCTAATCGCTGATCTTGAAGGGCGGTCCTTCGAAGTGGCAAAGGTGGCCGGCGGCTGGATGCTGCGGACAAGGCCAGCCTATGCAGCGGCGATCCGGGCGGCGGCCGACATCGGCCACCAGGACCTCGACCTGCGCGAGTACGACGTTGCTGTTCTGGCGGCCATTGCCTACCACCAGCCGATCACCCGCGACGGGCTCAAGGACATCTTCGGTAAGGAGATCAGCCGCGATCTGATCGGGCGGCTACATACACGCGGTCTCATCGGGACGGGTCCCCGGTCGCCCAGGCGTGGTGCGCCCTATACTTACGTGACGACCGAGCAGTTCCTGGTCGCATTCGGCCTGGAGTCACTCCAGGACCTTCCTGATCGGGAGCAGCTGCAGGATGCGGGCCTGACGGCCGAAAGCTAGCCAGGTCGTGCGGAGACAGCATGGTTGTCACCTGTCTTAAGCCTTGCAAATCTTCCAGAGGATGGAATAAATGCAAGGTATGATTCAGCGCAGTCATAAACAGCGGGTCCAAGAAGCCCTGGAAGCTCAGGCGGGTGTTGTCCTGCTTGGCCCGAGGCAGGTCGGCAAAACGACCCTTGCTCAAGACATCGCAGAAAGCCGGGATGCGGTCTATCTCGACATGGAGCGGATGGCGGACCGTCAGGTGTTGGAGGAACCGGATCTCTATCTCGATGAGCAAATGGGCCGACTTGTCGTGATTGATGAAATCCAGCTGGTGCCGGACCTGTTCAAAGCTCTGCGCGGTCAAATTGACCGGCGCCGGAGGGCAGGGCACCGAACCGGGCAATTCCTTTTGTTGGGATCGGCGTCAAACACGCTGCTACACCAAAGCGCCGAGTCCCTGGCTGGACGGGTGAGCTATCACGAACTGACACCCTTCATGCTGCCGGAGGTCAGTGCTGACGAGATGTCCACGCTCTGGCTGCGGGGTGGTTTCCCCGACAGTTTTTTGGCGAAGTCCGATCGGGCCAGCTTGACCTGGCGCGAGGATTTTATCCGAACCTATCTGGAACGTGACATCCCGTCCTTCGGCTTGCGCATCCCGGCCGAGACGTTGCGCCGGTTCTGGACCATGCTGGCTCATGAACAAGGTGGCCTTCTCAACGCAGCGAAGCTGGCAGGGAACCTTGGTGTCTCGGGACAAAGCGTTGCGCGCTACCTGGATCTGCTGGTCGACCTGATGTTGGTGCGGCGGCTTCCGCCTTGGCATGAAAATGCGGGCAAGCGGCTGGTGAAGTCGCCGAAGGTTTATATTCGGGACGCCGGATTGGCTCATGCGTTGCTTGGCATTGAAAGCACGGAAGCTCTCTTGGGGCATCCTGTCATCGGCGGAAGTTGGGAGGGGTTTTGTATCGAGAACCTCATAGGAGCTGCCCCGCGCGGAACCGAGGCGAGCTTCTATCGGTCTTCGGCGGGGGCCGAGATCGATCTTTTGCTGAAACTCCCTTGTGGCGCGCTCTGGGCGATTGAGATCAAGCGGACGACCGCGCCGAAGGTCACGCGGGGGTTTCACATTGCGGCTGACGACTTGGAGGTGGACGAGCGCATCCTCGTCTATGCCGGAGAGAGGGAGGTCCCGGGCGCGGGCGGCGTGCGTGCCATGCCCCTGAAAGGAGCGCTGGATCGCCTAGCATCTGCCGTGGGTTAGGACGTCCAACCCATCACAAACCGGAATCGAACCGGAGCGCGGGATTCAGGACCTTCATTGGACGGGCACACATCATTTGTCCGATACTAGATGCATGACAGAAACTGAAACAACGCATCTCGACCTTGTTCGTATTGTGCCGTCCAAAAATATGGCCCGGTGTCACTTGGCACTTAATTGTAAGATTGCGGCGGTTCTCGATAGGCTGGGCACTTAATTTGCGACTATAGGTGTCGCCAGTGTTAAATTAACTGCATCTGACGGGGGCCTGGCAGTCCGAAGGCCGGGTTGATCAAATGGTCGGTTTCTTCGACGAACCGGTTTCTGTTGTGTCCGACGGTATGCGCCTGAAGCATCTGCATCATCGTCAAGCAGCATCTCTCCACGAAGGGCGGCGGCATGATACTGATCGAATGAATGGCCGCGGTCGGATTTAGCCAAGTCATGGAACGGCCGACCGCAATGGGGGCAGGTGATCCGCCATCCCTGCATGTCACAACGCAGGATCGGGCGCGGATCGGAGGTGCCTGATGTGCAGCTGTAGCAACGCTGTAGTGGTTCCTTGGCGATGAATCGACGTGCGGAACTCTGAACATCGGCGAAGGTCATTCGGCGCGCAGTCTTTGCATCCATCGAGAACATCTCCGCCAGGCGGCCAGCCTGGTCCCGGCTCAGTGTTCGGTCGGCTATGTGCAGCGAGACGGCGTCAGGCAGGCAATGGCGCAGCATGGTTAGGGACGGAACCCCATAGAAGGCGGCGTGGCGGGCGATCCAGGACGAGAAGAGTTCACCCGAAGCCGGCGGCAGGACGACAGGAAGACGCCCGTTCATGCATAGACCGCTTCCACATCGAAGTCCGGCGCCCAGGCGTCGACAGCGCTGTCCATGATGCGTTCGCGGCCATCCTGGACGGCTTCGATCGCGAGGCTGCCCAACATGTGGAAGATGTTGGCGGTAATGCCGTCCGTGATCTGCAGAATGCGGCGCAGCGACTTCGGGGTCAGAACCGAGGGGCGATGAAGCGGTGTGTTACGCAGGATCGATGCGACTAGGGTTTCGAAGTCTTCGTTTGCTGCCCATCGGCTCAACGTGAACTGTTCGAACCGACGTGCAAGCTGAACGTCACCACCAATGGCCTCTCGCGCATCGTTGACGCCAAAACAGACTAGCGAGATCTGAAGGCGATTGCTGAGGAAGCGCAGGGTGTTCAGGACGATGCGCTGCTCCCGGTAGGTTCCGGCAAGGATGTTATGGACCTCATCAATCACCAGCACCTGCACCCCGATCGCGTCCATGATCCGCAGGGCCGCCTGTTCCATTTGCGTGATGTCTGCGCGGGGCGACTGCGGGGCGCCAAGAAGGGTGAGAAGTTCACCGTAGAAGCGGCGCTCGCCGGGGCGGCTGACCATTTCCATGGCAAGAACCGGTGTCGTCAGCGCCCCTGTCGACTTATCGAAGCGTGGCGGGTGTTGATCGCGGAACCGCTTCATGATCATGGTTTTCCCCATGCCGCTGTCGCCGTAGATCGCGATTGATGGCATGCGGGTCCCCCGCGGATACTCGAGCAGCCCATCCAGCCGATCAAGTGCTTGCTTGGCGCGCGGGTAGAGCACCCATCGACGAGATCGCATCGCACCTATGCGTCCTGCTTTCGGTTCAGCCAGCAGTGCCGCCGCGTCGGCGGTTAGGTGAGGGGGAGTGTCGGTCATGGTTGCTCCAGTTCAAACTCAATCCTCAACAAACGGGACCGGTTTGCTGGAGTCGATACCGCGGAGCGTGCCCGGCTCCCTCTCTTCAAGTCGCGCCTGCGTACGTGACCGACCGCGCTTTGCTGCGGCCGTCTTCCTGGCCGCTTCTGCGACTAGCTGTCGTTGCTCGAGAACGGTCCTGACGACGGCGCGGGTGCCGATCTCCCGGCGGCCCTTTTCTCTGAGGGCACGCCGGGCGGTTATGGCCTCATGCAATGTGACCTGGGGCAGCGTCAGGTCGGCATAGCGCGCCTCGACGAAGTTCCCCGAGGGTCGACGGACGAACACCCGCGACATGTCACGGGGATCGTACTTGACGAGCAGGCGCCGTTTGGTCCGCCCTACATCGGCGCTTAGCGCGGCCGACCAGTATCGTAGGCCGAAGAGATGAATGCCTGTTGGCCGCAAGGTCCGCTCTTGCTCGGGCAGGAAGGCAAGCCAGAACCGCAGCCGATCTTCCGGCAGCCTGAGCGGGATCTCTCCTTCGTATTCCCGCCACACCGCCAGTGGAGGACGGCCGAGGGTGCCGTGGATCGATTGATGGTAGGCGCCGACGATATCGAGCGCGATGTAGCGCTCAAGCTCGCGCAATGTCAGGGCGGCATAGCGCTTTGGGTCGTAGTCGCCCAGATCCTGTTCGTTGCTGAACGTCGTCCCAGGTAGGAGATGCAATCGTCCCATCTGCGTGCCAATCAGCCGCTCAATATGCCCGCCGAACCGCGGCGTGCCCGGTGGTCGCCAGTCAATGGCGATGCCTGCATCGTCACAGCCGCGTTTGAAGGCGCGGCTGCGGAAATCTGCGCCGTTGTCGACGTGAATCCTGTCGGGAAGACCGGCGACGGGCCACGTTTCCATGATCTCGCGCTCTTTGAGCCAGGCGGTTTTGTCGAAGACCGAGTGAAGCAGGCAGAGGCTGGTCGACAGGCGGGACGGGGCGTCCATGGTGAGATAGAACCCTGTCACCATACGAGAGTAGACATCCATCGCCAGCGTCAGCCACGGGCGCCCCACTGGCTCACGCGTTTCCTCATCGACGACAAAAACGTCGCACTTCGTATGGTCGATCTGCACCACCTCAAGAGGCCGGGCAGGGCGGAAAGCTCCGGGAACGGCAGTGGTCGCCTTCTCAATCTTGTGCTCACCGCGGCGCCGGGCACGCTTGCGAAGATCGACATCCTCGAGTCGCGCCACGATCGTGCGCCGATGCGGCGGCTTTAGGCCGGCAGTCAGCGAGTCCGCTTGCACATCGCGAACCAGTTGCGAGATCGATGGTCGAGTTCTTTTGAGGTAGTGTTTATCGATTGCCGCTTGGATGATCTTTTCACGTGCTGCGTCCAGTGTCCGATGGCCCACAGGTCGTCCGCGCTTTCTTTCCACCAACGACGCTACAGTCCCGCCGTCGCGGAACAGCTTGATCAGCCGAAAAACGGATGCGCGACTGAGATCGAGTTCTTCTGCGAGGCGAGCAATGTCGCCTGCTGATGTCCGGCCAGGATTGTCCCTAAGGAAGCCACGGATTTCGTCGGCACGGCCTGACGCCTCGTTCCAGAGGCCCTCGTCGATCTCGTCGGAAAGGGGGTCGGTCATGGCAGTTCGGCACCGATTCAACTTCGATGCGACAGTCTCAGTTAGAGTGCCAATTTACAAGCATTAGTCTCAAATTAACTGCAAAGTCTCAAATTAGGTGCTCATGCAAACTACTGAAATTATTGAACGTGCGGTCTCAGATTTAAGTGCCAAGTGACACCTATGTGACGACGGAGCAGTTCCTCGTGGCGTTCGATCTGGAGTCGCTCCAGGACCTGCCGGATCGGGAGCAGCTGGTGGATGCGGGGGTTGCAGGTGAAGTACCACAAGTCGATTTCGGCTAGCCTGTTGCCGATGTTGTTGGGCGCTAAGGCTCTGTGAGAGCACTGTTTTCCTCCCATGGTTTCGAGTCTTGCCGGTCTCCGTTACCGATACCTGATGTAAACTCCGCTGTTCTGCTTATCGTTTCATCTGCAGTGCAACGATTCATGTGGGGACACAGAAAAATTCATAATTTCAATGCGATAATCGTTTCGTGCTTTTGACGAAAGCGGCTTTTGCCTCCCAACGCCTGAATCGTTTCAAAATCCGTGAAACGAAAACTTGCACCGAGGAAAAATCTAGGTGTATCAATATCCTAATCGTTTCACACTAGCGGGATATCGTTTCATGGCCTTGTCGGATCAAGACATTCTCGACTTTGTCGGCGAGAACCCGGGCGCCGGACGCGATGCCATCCGGAAGGGCGTTGCAAGGGACGTGAGCGAAACCACTGTATGGCGTCTCTTAAAACGCATGGTGGAGGACGGTCGCCTCGAGGTATCTGGCAAGGGCAGGGCCACGGGATACAGGATCGCCGGTGGAGCGGTCGTTCGGGCGCATTTGTCGACGCCATATAACAGGCGAGCGCCGGTGTACTATCGTCCTGAGTTTCTCGATGCATACGTCCCTGGAAAGACCTGGTATCTGTCTGCACAAGACCGCGAAAGACTGTTGGTGGCTGGCCGTCCCCAAGGCGGCGCAATTCCAGCCGGAACATACGCGCGCCGGATCCTTGAACAGCTTCTGGTCGATCTCAGCTGGGCGTCGTCCAGGATGGAGGGGAACACCTACGATATTCTGCAGACCGAGCGATTGATCAGGTTTGGCGAGGAAGCTGCGGGAAAGGATCGGAAAGAAGCCCTGATGATCCTAAACCATAAGGAAGCCATCCAGTATGTCGTCGAAAATCTCGATGAGATCGGGCTTCGGCGTCCGGATCTGTTCGCGATTCATGCGCTGCTCTCGGATGGTCTTCTGGCGGACCCTGCGATGTCGGGCCGATTGCGAGCGATGCCGGTCGGGATCTCGCACTCGAGCTATCGACCGCTCGATGATGCGGTCACGATCGCAGAGGAGTTCGACATCCTTCTGCACAAGGCTGCGCAGATCACTGATCCGTTCGAGCAGTCCTTCTTTCTCCTCGTTCACATCCCGTATCTCCAGGCCTTTGCCGACGTCAACAAGCGGACCTCGCGCGTGGCCTCGAACATCCCACTCCTGAAGTCGGACCTTGCGCCGATGTCGTTCACGACGATGGACGACAGCGACTATATCGACGGGCTCATCGGGGTCTATGAACTGAACAACGTCGCGTTGCTGCGCGAGGTCTACATAGACGCGTATCTGGCTTCCGCCGAAAAGTACCGAATTCTCCGCGCTGAGGTGGAGAGCCCGGAAAAAGCGGCTCTGGCTTATCGGGAGTTTGTTCGCGCCGCGGTCCGGCGTTGCATTCTCGAATTCAAGGAGTTCCGAAACGATGCGGTTGATGAGATGGCTTTGGCTGCTGGCGTGCCCGATGCTGATCGAGCGGATGTTATCGCATACGTCCGTGAGCAGATCGCAGGGCTCCATGAAGGCAACGTAATCCGCTATCGGCTGAAACCAGATGATCTGGAAGGAGTGAACCTGCGCTAGATCGTCGATCGAACCGGACCGAGGAACGTCAACGCATCAATAGCGTCTTCAATCATTGCGATAGTCGTTGCAATGATGGGCATCCAAAATAGTGTGGTTCGGAGAGGGTTCTGTTAATGTCTTCAATACTCAAGTTTTTCCGAATTACATTCTTTCTCGCCCTGTATTTCTTTTTGTGCATGGTCGTGGTTACCACAATGTTTCAGGATTGGCCGGTTGGCGGCCAGATGCTGTTTGCATTCGGTGTTCCTGTCATTCTGGTCTGGTGGCAAGAAAAACGGAGATCGCGGAAAGTCGCTGCAAAAGCGCAAGCCAAGGGAAGTTCCGAAAACCGAACATCCCGATCTGAGGCGGTGCCGCGCCCAAGTGCCTACGACAAACGCATCGAGCGTGAGCGCGAACGAACACGCGAAGCTATTGCGTCCAAAGCACCGGCTGCCGTCCAGGCCTATTCACCACCAAAGCAGGACTACGCGGAAATCGTTCGTGCTGGAAAGTCTGCGGCGCCGGCTCTTGCAGCGGCCGCTGAACGAAACCAGCCCTCGCGAATGGCATCGAGCCTATCGTCCCGATCAACGAAAAGCGGGTGGGTCTCGTCTACCGAAGCTGCTAGCGTGGCTGGCCGCAACATCGGCGGGATGGTCTATGTCGGCACGCCTCCCTTGCTGAGTACCCACGGGTATCGTGACAAATGCCGAGCCTATATCGATCCGTCCCTGTCGGTCGCGCGCTCTGGAACCGACAAAGCTGGTGAAGGTATGCCCTACTGGCCGGGGTATTCGGATATCTCACCTCAGTGCCGGGCGACCTACCTCGACTAGCTGGCCAGCGGGCGAAACGATGGCTCCTACAACCCCGGCTACATGTTCCTTTATTTTTATGGGCTGGAGCGTCGCTTCTTCGTCGATCAGTCGAACGAAGATGCAAAGGATATCGTCCAGGAAGTTCGGCGGCTGCAGTCGCTTTACCCTGACAACCACTCGGTCAGACGCTATTTGGGTGAGTTTCTTGACATTGCGATGCTTGCCGAAACCGACCTTGACGCCATCGAGCCGATTTTTGAGAAGCAGGGCTGGGAATTGCCGTTCTCACTCAAATACGCAATCGGAGCTCGGATCGACAAAGGTGCAAACCTGATGGCTGACTGGCTGCTAGGTTGGTTCATTTGCCATCCCGAAAGCAATCTGAGAACCCCCGCCTCGCGGTGCCGTGACGAGTTCATCGCTCTCTTCTGCATGCGATTTGATCAACGTTTTCCAGACGGGCTTAAAGTTACCAAGCCTAGGAAAAAGCTTACGGCATCCTATCGCGCCGCTTCTAGTGAGTTCGAGGGATCGGCCAACCCAACAGTGGATGGAAAATCGGTGCCGGATATTTCTGGCTTGCGCAAGCCGATCGAGATTGCGCAGGAGTTGGCCGACGAGGCGATGAACGATCTCGACAAGCTGAGTCGGTTCTCGGGCCGAAACCCTGATGGCCGCGGGAGCGTTGAAGCGCATGCCTTGCTGCCTTCGGAACTGTGGCAATCATTTCCATCTGAGGAAATGGACCGCTTGAAATCTTGGGCCAGCGATATCGTCGATCAAGGCGGATTGGTGCCGCTCGAGCAGGTGATACGACGTCTGGAGGGTGACGCGGGAGAAAAGATCGGGAAACGCCAGATGAAAGGAGCTGCGGATGCTCTGGCGCGGCTTGGCACCGGTTTTGCTCCTGACCCTTCCGGCCGTCCAGCACGATCCTGATCTTCTCTTCGGCCGAATACTGCTTGCGGGTCGCGCGGCGGATGTCTTTGACGACTTTCTCACCGTGGCTCCGCTGGGTTCCGGGTTTCTGTCTCATCTCCACTCCTTGGTGGTTACGATGTGCCAGAAACCCTCTCTTATCAAATCGGCCTAAACTGTCCCATTGGTGCTGACGTCAGACAGGTAGCCTTCGTGCGGCACAACGGTTGTGCATAATGTGAGAGCTCCACCGATGGCGTCTGATTTCAAATCTACCGCTTGGGACGATCTGCGCCTTTGCTTGGAGGTTCGGCGCGCTGGCGCAGTATCGACGGCGGCACGGCACTTGGGTCTCAGCCACTCGACTGTCCTCCGGCGAATTGCTGCGCTCGAAAAATCGCTTGGAGTCGTCCTGTTCGTTAAGCGTTCTTACGGATACGAGGCGACTGATGCCGGCCGGAAGCTCGCCGAAGCTGCGGAACAAGTGGAGGCGAAAATCGCCCATGCCATGGCAGGTGCCGTCGAGTCCGAAAGCGGAATGTTCGGTACAATCCGGTTCGCCGCACCTGACTTGGCCGGTCTTGCACTGCTGCCATTCCTCGCCTCCTTCTGTGCTGCAAATCCTCAGGTGGAACTGTCGCTTCTTTCCGGGCAGACACCCGAAAGCCTTACGCGCGGTGACGCACATGTGGCACTGGTCTTAACCAAATCCCCGCCGGCCGGACAAATCGGCTCTGATCTCGGAGTTGCGGCCTTTGCGCCCTATGCAACGAGAGAAATACTTGGTTCCGCAGACGGACATGACCTTGCTTGGGTCGGTCTCTCAATCGGCCTCAGGCATGTTCCGGTGGGAGCGTTCGACAGGGACGCAGCGGCTGGGAGAGCCCGCATTCACCGCGCCGCCGTCCTCACCATGCAATACTTCGCCATCGCCAACGGACTTGGTGTCGGCATGTTGCCCTGTGCGGTCGGTGACCTAGACGACCGACTAAGGCGCTGCGGCGACGCGGCGACCGCCCCTTCACAACGGCTGTGGCTGCTCTACCGACGTGAAATGAAAGGCAATCTGCGTATTATGACCTTCGTCCGCCATCTCCGCGCACTTCTAAAACGTCACCAAGCTTTGATCGCCGGCGAACGGCCGGCGCAGTGGAGGATCGGACCGAAAGCATTGTGACCTACGCTGATCAGGGCGATTGGATGTGCGATCCGTGTGGGACCGCTCTTTGCAGCGGAAAAGCGATAACGATATCTCTCGCGATTGTCGCTACCAGAGTTCGTTGTGGCTCTATCGTTTCGCAGGGAAAGCCAAGCAGAGCGGTTCCGCTCATCGAGAAACTCTACAAAGGCTTGACTTGAGCAGCGCTTGCAAATACTACTCAGTAGTACACGCACTTGGAGGTGGTCATGTCTGTTAAGGCGTCTGTGTCCATCACAGAACAACAGGACGATTTCGCGCGGAGGCTTGTCTCCAACGGTCAGTATTCGAGCCTGAGCGCTGTCGTTCAGCGCGGACTGGAATTGGTGCGATCCGAAGCTGAACGTGAGGCTGTCGAACTGGCTGCTCTGCGTGCCTTTTTCGAGGAGCGGGCCCAAGGGCCTTTCATCCCCGCTGAAGAAGGGCGGGTACGGACTGAGGCAATGATTGACAAGAAGCGTCGTGCCCACGGGCTTTAAGGTCGTCCGCGGTGTTCGGTGTGATGAAGATCTCGAGTTGATCTTTGACCACTTGTTCAACGCCTACCAGGAGCTGGGTGAAGCGCCCGACGTCGCGCTAAACCGAGCGGCAAAAAGGTTTTTCGAAATTGAGGATGATTTGGCGCGTCTTGGAGATGTTCCATTCCAGGGAACGTTGGAACCGCAGATCATGGACGGCCTTCGACATGTTACAAAGAACAAGGCTGTATTCTACTTCACGTCTGACGCGGCGAACCAAATCGTGCGCGTCCTCGGAATCTTCTTCGGCGGGCAAGATCATCGCCGGCACATCCTGGACCGGATCGCGTCTGATCGGTAGGGACAGACTGTCGAGTCTGTGATCCACTAGCGTTGTCCGCGTATGCACTAAGCTCGTTTGGATTGAAAGCTTGGCCAGTAACGAAAACGGCCCCGCCCTATCAGTCTCCGATTGATCTTTTTTAGGAATTGTCCGGTGATGGACAGGGACTTTTGTACTTACATCTCACAGGTAAATGGGCATCGTGTGCACTATGTGTGCAATATGAAATTGCCTTCTCGCGCGCTCTTTCGGGTGTTTGGCGGTAGTGTCGACTTGATCAAACTGAAGAGCGTTTCAACTGGGATGAACTAAGGACTGCGCCAACGCTTGAGTGGGAACCATTCATTTAGATGACAGTGTAATGCCCAAAGAGTCAGTCAATACTTACAAGGAGGGTCGACTTTTCACTCTGCTCCCAAACTGCGCCATGTGCTTGCAAAAGGGACTCTCGGAAGCTTTCAGCGTCGACTGGTCTACCGAAATAAAAGCCTTGCAGATAGTCGCAACCTAACTGAACCGCAAGTTGCCCATGCTGCTTCGTTTCAACACCCTCCGCGACAATCTTGATATCTAAGCTCTTTCCAATGCTTACAATCGAACCGAAAAGAGCCATTGAAGACTCGTTGTCCAACGCCGTCATCATAAACTGTCTATCAATTTTCAGTATAGACGGCTTAATACTTAGTAGTCCCTGCACGGAAGCATGACCTGTACCAAAGTCATCAACTGAGATGCTGGTGCCAAGCTGTTTTAACTCACTAAGCGCCAATAACAGCGAGTTGTCTTCTTCTTCCAAGTACACAGATTCAAGTATTTCTACGGTGATGCGCTTGGGGTCAATCTTGGAGACTCTGATATCATGAATTAGTGAAGGATTGGCAAGGCGCGCCGCAGAAATATTGATAGATAGCTTTGGCAAATTAAAACCTGTCGCATCGAGTTTTTGAATCTCCTTGCCAAGTGCTTCAAACACTATTGAATCAATTTTGTCCTCAATTCCAATTTTTCCAGCCACATCTAGAAAATCAGCGGGTAAGAGCAGTCCCCTTTTTGGATGTTGCCATCTGACAAGAACCTCAGCGCAAGCGATCATCCCGGTTTTTGCATCAATAATTGCTTGAAAATACGGAACAAACTCTCGCCTATCACAAGCATCCAATAGTTCGGTTGCTAGCCTTTTAGTGGCATTTGCGTCAGCATGCATCTCCGATGTAAAGTATGACCATCGACCTCGCCCGTTTGCCTTTGCGTGATAAAGAGCCGCGTCGGCGTCCGCCATGATCTGTTCCGGAGTTGGCATGTCCTTTGTTGCAATCGCAACGCCAACGCTAGCACTTCGAGAGATACCTCGTCCCTCAAAGGAGAACTTCTTCGCTAACTCTGATATGATTGAGTCTGCGAGGCCACTGATGTTGAGCGCGCTCGTCCCAAGAGGCTTCAGAACCACAAATTCATCGCCTCCAAGCCTTGCAACAGTATCATTGCTGTCACTTAAGTGCCGAAGTGTTTTGGCGACAGATATGAGAAGCGCATCTCCAGCTTCATGTCCAAGCGTGTCATTTACCGACTTGAAACGGTCTAGATCAACGAAGATCACTGCAAACTCTTCACCCCTTTTTCGAAGCGATGCCAAATAGTCATTTAGCTCGAGTTCAAGGTGCCGGCGATTTGACAGACCAGTTAATGGATCTTGGTTCGACTCCTGCGATACAATTGTTGCAAGCTCGCGAAGTCGTTTGTTTTCTCTTTCTAGGCGAGCGATTTCATTTTCAAAGTTTTCTTGAGAGTCTAGGTTTGCTACTCTAGGACAACCTGACATTTCGAGTGAGGCGCCGGTTTCTGGATGGTCTAATTCTACTAATGAGCAAAGCCACCATCGATTTCCACTTAGTGGATCTGAAAGAGGTGCCCAAGTTATCCGAACATATAGCTGTCCACCATCTTTGCGATTTGTCCGAGTGGTTACAGAGAAAGCCTCCCAACTCATCAGTTTGTCAATTATGAGAAGGTGGGTGGCTTGATCCATGTCACGCCCGATAATTATGGTACCGCGTCGCCCAATTACTTCTTGTACTTCGAAACCGGTTATCCGAGAAAATGCCAGGTTACACCACTTCAATACCATGACCGCCCCGTCTTGGCTGCTAGCCAATGCGAGTGCCAGACCTTCGGAACTCTTTAGCGGTACTTGTTCTAAGATAGACTTTGGCGGTGATGACATCTCTTACTCTTTCGGCGGAAATGGATATCGTGCAGTTCTTGGGGGCTTAATATCCAGCGCGCCCTAACGCGCTTGTCCAGCGTCGGCGGTCACTCTCGCTAATCGGGGCAGAAGGAAATCAGTGCGTGACGATGAATGCACCAAAGCTCCGAGTCCTACATTGCGGCGCACCCGTGCCCAATAATTAGTTCGGACAGACCGATTTATTGCATCGGTTTTTGTAGTCTTTTGCGCAAGCGTGAACGTCATTTCCCAACCTTAGGTAGGCTCTACAACTGTCTAGGTTAGCTGTATTATGTCAACGGATGGGCTATTTTGTGACGCTGCCATCTTGGTTTAGTGAGTAGCTAGCTAGCCGAATTAGCAGCACCATGATTGACTAGCTACAGACCCATTTCCAGACTTATCAAATAGGAGAACACTTTGTCTGACGTCAGCACCAATGGGACAGTTTAGGCCGATTTGATACGAGAGGGTTTCTGGCACATCGTAACCACCAAGGAGTAGAGATGAGACAGAAACCCGGAACGCGAAAGAACCACGGTGAGAAAGTCGTCAAAGACATCCGCCGCGCGAACCGCAAGCAGTATTCGGCCGAAGAGAAGATCAGGATCGTGCTGGACGGCCTGAAGGGCGAGGACAGCATTGCGGAACTGTGCCGCCGCGAAGGCATCGCTCCGAGCCTATATTACAGGTGGTCCAAGGAGTTCCTCGAAGCTGGAAAGAAGCGCCTGGCGGGCGACACGGCGCGTGCAGCGACCTCGACCGAGGTCAAAGTGATTTCCCCCCGACATCTGGGCCATTGCGAACTGGAATTTTCCATCTTTGAATGGACTAAGGAGGAAGACTCATGAAGCGGAAGCGTTTCACAGAAGAACAGATCATAGATGTGCTGAAGGAGGACGGAGGGGTCGCGAAGGCTGACGACATCTGTCTGCGGCACGGCATCAGCTCGGCGACGTTCTACAGCTGGCGGAACAAGTACGGCGGCCGGGATGCGTTTGAGGCCAAGCGGCAACGCGAGTTGGAGATCGGGAACGCCAAGCTCAAGCGGATCGTCGCAGACCAGATTCTGGACATGTCGTCGATGAAGGAACTGCTGGCAAAAAACTGGCGATACTCATTGTCAAGCGCTAAGCTGCGGCCTTGTTAATGAGCGAGGTGGGCCAGAGCGAACGCAGGGCCTGCCGGATCGTCAGGCCAGCGCGGTCAGTGCAGCAGTATCAGCCGCTGTTCAAGTATGACGCAGCAGCGATCAAGCGCCTGAAAGAACCGGCATCTGAGAACCGGTGCTATGGCTATCTTCGGTTGCCCGCGATGCTGCGCCGCGAAGGTCTGGTTGTGAACTAAAAGCCAGAGTAAGCTTTGTGACTGGCGTGCTGGCCTTGTCATCCTTAGGGACGGGCCGTTCCCCGCTGGGAAGTTTTGTTTGCTTCCTGCGACGAACCGTTGCTGTCCCTGGCACGTCGTAACACGAAGTGTTAAAACCAAGCGACCAGAGCAATTCACCTTCCGCCATGATTGAGTCAACTGGTGGCCCCGACCTAGTGCCCATGGAGCCTGTGTGTATGGGTCAGCTCAAGGATCACAGTTAGAGATCATCTTCCTGACAATCTTTCTTCCGACGTTTGCCTCAATGAGCGCAACACACACTATTCGGTGCAGAGTCGGCGTGCCAGTATCTCAAACTCAGTACTCACAAGTGGAGCACCAATGGGAAGAGCAAGAGTAAGGACGAGGCATGAGATGGCGAACGCAAAGGTGGGTCGTTGATTTTCCGACCAAGGTCCTGTCCAAGGAGGATCCTCACTCGCTAACTGTTTCCTCGGTGAGCAGTTCAGGTGCTAGGCTGGATGGTGATCACGACCTTGAGGAAGGCGACCAGATACGCATTAGTTGCTTGACAGATCAGATACATGCGACCGTTGTTTGGGTGAAAGACGGCACATGCGGGATCAAATTCTCGCGCCCAATTGGGCAAAAGCATCTTGCAGTCTTTCGTAGGCCGGGGGGCAGAGGCTTGACTGTTTGGGCACGTACTCCGCCGTCAAGCCTCCACGGGTTTCGCGAATTGTAGCAAGAGCTGTTTAATGCCGATAGTGCATTACGTTCCGTGCACGCATAAACACAGGTACCTGTCTTTCAACCTGGCCTGCGCAATGCCCGCCCTTTGATCGTGGGATGGCGCGACGACTACAGTGCTCGCCGTACTGCGTCTGGCTTCGAAGGGCTCACCTCACGAGAGTATCACCAATGGTCATAAGAAGACCAACCCCCATGGGAACTAATCAATAAGAGCAAACTCCAAGGGGAGCCAGCCAGTGGGCACTCGAGGCCGCCGGGGACGTATTCTGTTTTCCGCATTTAATTTAACCTAGGCTCCAAATTCTGGTTGGCTTCGCAAAGGCACTGGATCACAATGATTATGTGGGGTCTCGTCAGAGGCTGGATATAGGCATTTGAGCCTTTTTTCTGCCTTGTTGCGGTACGTAGTGGGTGTGGGCGTTCGCCTCAGCCTCTCCTGTAGGTACTTTGTGTGACGTGCACGGTTCGTGTTTTCACCGAGGATGCTGGGCTCAACGTAATTCGGGTTGGGTTCCTCGGAAAAAGGGGAAAATATCAATATGGATTGCGGCACTGGCTGCGAGGAGTCGACGACGGATCTAGACAAAGCTCTGGGGGGATTGTCGGACAACCACCGAAAGCTATTTCATGCGCTTTTTAAAGGGTCTGGCGAAACAGAAGGACTCCTGACGATCGACACGATCGACCTTTTTGTGGCGCTGAAAAAGGATGCTCGACTTCTAAGCCTTATCGAACTGGCGATGAGTATCGACAGCGATGACCTGGACCAACTTGTCTTTACGGCCGAGGATTACTACGCTCAGGCGGTGGTGACCTGCTCCCCTGAAGAGTCCGGTGTTTTGAATTAGCCTGTTCTCCAACAAGGAGACAGACGATGAAGAGAAGCCGTTTTAGCGAAGAACAGATCATTGGCATGCTGAAGGAGCATCAAGCTGGGCTGGGCGCGAAGGAGCTGTGCCGCAAGCACGGGATCAGCGATGCGACATTCTACAAATGGCGATCGAAGTACGGCGGCATGAAGGTGTTCGATGCTCGGCGATTGAAGACGCTGGAATCTGAGAACGCCAAACTGAAGAAGATGCTGGCTGAGCAGATGATGGACGTGGCGACTGACCTCGAACGCGATGTTGAAGTGGCAGGAGGACCGCCAAGTCGGCTGGCACTAGCTCGCGCCCGGAAAGCCCATGCAGAACGGTCTGGTCGAGAGCTTCATGTATAGACGGCCCCGCGGGCGCAAGTGTTTTGATCGCGATCGTCATCGGCGGGTGCGTTCATGTATTCGGCCTGTTCATGCAGCCTTTACATGACTGCTGGCCCTGATGATGTCCGCGGATCGAGGCCTCATCAACGGGACGCGCTTTGGTGCGCCTAAAGCTCTCCGGGCTTTCTCGATCCTCAGCTCTGCCGATTTGCCATCACGCTTTCATTGCACTTGTGCCATCTCGTTTTATCGCAGTTGATTTGACCTTCGTGGTTATGCTGTGCGGAACACCTCGCCAGTTGTCAGCATTGCCCAAATGGTCCGCGCCAACTTGTTTGCGACGGCAACGGCAACGACCATGGGTCTGCGTCGTTCGAGCATTGCTTCGATCCATGGGCCATCAACGCGTGAACGCGCCTTTGGATAGCGCACCACCGTTCGCGCCCCCAAAACGAGCAGGTGGCGGAGGTATCGATCACCTTGCATGGTGATGCCACCGAGCCTGTTCTTACCGCCCGACGAGTTCTGTCGCGGCGTCAGGCCAAGCCAGGCGGCAAACTCGCGGCCAGATCGAAAGGCCGACGGGTCCGGGACTGTGGCCGCGAAGGCCGTTGCTGTGATTGGCCCGATCCCTGGTATGGTCGAAAGCAAGCGGCAGATCGCATTGGTCTCGTGGATCTCAGCCAACCGGGCGTCGATCCCATCGATCTGCCGGTTAAGCGCATCCAGTTGTCCAACGAGCGCGTCCAAAGCGAAGCACGCATCCTCTGGCAGGTCTTCTCGTATCTCGTCCAGCTTTGCGACAAGAGTATCGACGCGATGTCTGCCCTGCGCGACGATAACTCCGTACTCGGCCAAGTGCGCTCGGAACGCACAAGCCGCCATGGTGCGTTGCCGAACCAAAAGGCCTCTTGCCCGATGAAGCATCAGAAAGGCCTGATCCTCGCGTGACTTGACCGGGACAAAGCGCATGTTTGGCCGAGTTACTGCTTCAAAGATGGCGGCGGCATCAGCGGCGTCGTTTTTCGCCCCGCGCCGAACATACGGTTTGACGTAGCCGGGAGGAATGAGGCGCACGTCATGTCCAAGCCGTTGTAGCTGGCGCGCCCAATTGTGGGCAGTCGCACAGGCCTCGATGCCGATCAGGCAAGCGGATGAGGCCTCAAAGAACGGTGGCAACTCGCGGCGCGTCAGCCTCCTGCTATCAATCGTACATCCAGATGCATCGACGACATGGACATGGAAAACGCTTTTGGCGAGGTCGAGGCCAACGGTGGCAGGGGTCATGGTAAGCTCCTTTTGCAACGTGGGACCACCATACGGTCCCTTCTCAGCAGCGGGGCCGTCTTCCCCATCAACGGACGGATGCGCGAGGAATGCCTGAACGAACACCTGTTCCCGTCTCTGCGCCATGCCTGCCGCATGATTGCGGCATGGCGCGCCGACTACAATCAAAACCGGCCTCACTTCAGTCTCGCTGGCCGGACGCCACACGAATATGCTAACCGGTCAAAGGACCACCAAAACCTGAACAGAGCTAACCTTAGTTAGCGGACTCAACGGGGAGTAGGTCACCTAGATTCCGTTCTGGCGACCAGGCAGTGCGATCTGATCTTCAGCCCGCAATAGCCGTGTTTGGATTCTTGGTTTTCTTGGAGTGACGGGAACGGTTGGCGCATTGTTGGTCTCTCGCTCCGGCGTCGTCGAAGGATTGGTGCCGTGATGTTCGTAGTGAGATCTGAATACCCCTGTTACGCGCTTTACGGGCCCGATATTTATCGCGATCTTGTCCAAGACAAATCGAAGCGACATTTCCGCCTCAGGACTGGATCTGTGGATCGTTTCAGCAAGTCTACTTAAATCGAATTTGGTCTGACCTGAAAATGCGCAAATGAATATTCCATTACCACTATATGTCAGTCTCGATTTACCGTCATGAAAATGCTCAATTATTTTTCGTGCGACAAACTGCAGTATCTCAAGGAAAACATCTGGGGTCACTTTAGGGAAAATGGTCTCTGCATTCGAAATCTCGATGGCAACAATTCGCATGCTAAATCGCTCTGGTTTAGACATCGCCTCAAAGTATGCGTCGAATTTACTTCGGCTAAGACAGTTTCGCACACCGCCGATCCTTACTTTATCCGCGAAGGTCAGTTTTTGAAAAGACGGGTCTGTATCCAAGGGAGTCTGTAGCGGATGCGAAGCGCTTTGATTGGTGCTTTTCGCCGTATTTGCTTGAGAAGTTCTGCCCAAGATCTGGTCTGGAACATCCTCACGCAAGAGATTTCGTTCTGCCCCGAGTTGATGAGCCGTCTTGAAAAGATCAGCGCTCTTTCCCGCATCGATTGTCCATAGCTTCGTCTCGGAAAATTGAGGAGACTTGCCAACAGTGTTGCACACAATCAAGCCAGATGAATTCGGCAGCCCCAGATCGACGAGCACGTGAGAGGCGCCGTACTCTTGATCACCCAATACAGCCAAAGCTGCTCCTGCATCCGACACCGACGTAAATTCAATTGTTGGCATGGACGCAAGGATTTCCCTGCATGAGCTTGTGATCTTCTGATCAGCACTTACAAGAAGCAACTTCATAGCACCCGTCCATGGTTTCCCAACACAACGGACATTGCTGCAACATAGGCCAGAAAGCGGCAAGAATTGGGAAATGTTTGTCGAGCTCTCTTTCTTACACCTTGTACCACTTGCGTGAGCCCCGTGTTACGAGCCTTGCGCAGCTGTACAAAACGCTCTTAGACATCTAGCAGCCCCAACAGACTCTGCACTACAGAAGACCTTTCCGAGTGCGAGTTTTTCTAGCTTCTCCGGGGCAATCCAACGGTCCGCCTTTGTAAATCATTGGGCCAGCAAGGGTCTGACAAGTATTGCTTTTTATTTCCGGCTTTGAACCGGTCTGCACGTGTTTCTACTATGCCGCAAGCGGGATTTCGATTGGCGTGCCGATAGCAGCGTGCTCGCCAAGGAAGCTCTTCAAGTCGTCGCCCTGAATGCCGGTCTCTTCGAAGTCGCGCAGCTGTTCGGCCAGCCGCAAAAATGAAGCATAGGGCATCGACTCGAGCTGCGCACGCATTGCCAAGACTGTTGGGTCATTGCGACGAATGCGGGTCGTAGGGCGCTTTGGTTGAATGCTGGTTTGGCACTGCATTGAATTACTCCGTATACCGTTTACACACCTCACTAATAGGCGCGAACTCGTTCGCTTGTTGGACCCAACTGCGGCGCTTTCGAGGTATGTTGACTATGTCTGACGGATGGTCCCGGCCCGCCCTATTTCGCACGCTTTAAATCATGCCCCATTTGAGCTTCTTTCGGCGATGACCGGTGATCTTCGGCGATAAGGCATCTACGATGTTGGGTTCTTCTGGCCGGTCACGTTCGGACTGAGCAAAAATACTTGTGAGCGGCCTTTTAAGGGTCGCGGCTTGCCGCTATCTGCGTGGTTTAACGGCAGCTGCATCTTCGCCGCCGCGATTGGATGACGACGAAACATCCTATCGTCGCCCCGCCGTTAGGGTCAGGACCCATTTACTTCCGATAGTCGCCGTGACCCACGGCTCAAAAGAACAAGCGGTAAACATATTTGATCTCTGTTGGCTGACGGACGCGCAAATGGTGCGCCCAACCCCCTTCTTCCAAAACTCCTACGGTAAGCCACGCCTTGATGACCTACGCGTATTGAGCGGGATTATTTTCATCAAGCGCGATGGGTTGAGGTGGCCAGACGCACCTGCGGCCTATGGCCCACACGCGACTTTCTAAAACGGATGGAAGCGGTGGAGCGACAAGGGTATCTTCGCTCGGGTGATGGCCGGTCTGGCCGCCGAACACTGCGAAGATAAGGCAGTGATGATCGACGCCATCTACCTAGGAGCCCACCGCACAGCGACCAGTTTAGGCGTTAGAAAGGGGGCGTGGACGCCTGATCGGTCGCACGAAAGGCGGCATGAACACCAAGCTGCCTGCCATCTGCGACAGCAAAGGCCCACCGCTCAATCTGTTCGACACGGCCGGGCAAGTCAGCGACTACATCGGAGCGCGTGCACTACGAAGCAGGGTGCCGGACATTGATTGGTTGGTTCCGGATCGCGGCTCTGACGCCGATTAGTTACGAGAAGTGTTGAAAAACAAAGGAATACGCGCCTGCATCCCCTGCCGGAAGCAGCCCAAGAAACCGATAAAGCACGACAAGCGCCTCTACAATCGCCGCAACTGGATCGAGATCATGTTCGGCAGACTGAAGGATTGGCCGCGCGTGGGGAACTCATATGACCGCTATCCGAAAGTTTCCCTCTCGGCATTCGCCCTCGCTGCAACTGGGATCTATTGGATGTGATTCCCGATGCTAGGCGGCGATGGCGTATTCTTCGTCGGGCTTGTAGCTGCAGATCTTTTCCACAATGCGATCGGCGTCTTCGATGCACTTAACGCGGCGCAGGACGAACTGAATGGCTTCGGGGAAAGTATCCTGCTGCTCCGAGCAACGTTCCAACGCCCCTTCAAGGTCGCTGAGGTGTTGTTCGCTAAGCCCGCCGACCACGTCAAAATAGGCTTGCTTTTGGGCCTTGATCTCGCGCAGGCGGATGACTTCGGAGGCACGCTTCGGAGTTGGGATACATGCAATCATCGTTATCACTCTTGACTGGCCGCGAAATGGCGCGGCTTTTAACGCTTTCCGTTTACTTACCGTCCACAGAGTGCCCGGTCTTGAAAAGGGCATTCGTGAGCGGCATCCCATTCTAGGATCTGTGGAACCGACTTACTCGTTACACTCAAGGCCGGCCAGCACACATGGCCATCCCTGAAACACACTCGGTACTCTTACACTACACCGTCGAAACTCGACGAACTGGTTACTGGCACTTGTTACACTCTCGACTGCGCCACCCTCGCGTTCGATGACGCTTGTTTGAGGCATTTGACCGTGGTTAACAATTCGCTAAATCTTCAACATGGTGGTGTTTTCTTTCACACCACGTTGGATGATTTGTCACCCATTGAGCCGCCTAGCGTAGGTCAGAGTATCGGTAACCCGCTGGGTCGACTGCTCATTGTGCATTCTGGTCTCCAGCTTGCTATGGTCTAGAAATCCTAAACGAGGAAACGCAAATGGCTGTGGCTTTCTTGCCTGCCTTTGAAGCGTCTTCTGGGAATTGACGCTTGTCCGTCTAGCTTTGAGCCGGAACGACGGCTTTTATGACGTTCGTGGATGCCGCCAAAGTGCGCCGGTCGTGTGTAAGTACGATGTTGCGCCGGGGAACTTGACCATCCGGCGCAACGGTTTCGCTAGGCCACGATGCTCATGTCGCGCAAGAGTTGGCGTTTCGTTGGCAGTTGCCGTTCTTTGGAGAGCGCTTTCGGAGATGTCTCCAAGAATTGTTCCATATCTGCACGTCTCATCCAAACAAACGTCTCTTCTGCCTCTAGCTCTTCGTCGGGACCAATCCATGCGCATGGTTCGCACCGTGAATAGCCGTAACGCACCGGAATGCCCTTCATCGCTAATGCGGTTGGGACCAGCCCGAATAGATAGTCAGGCGACCAAATCTTAAGTGTGATTTCGAATACGATGCGCGACATTAGTGCTGTAAAACCCTGGTTTCGCAGGCCATCGTCCCCACCCTTCAACCAGAATTCACCATGGTAGCAAACGCGGCCCGTTATTTGGTCAAGAGACGGCAACCGTGAGAAATGGGTTTGATCCGGGTCTGCGATCATTCCTGGTGAAAGATACTTGTGCCGGTGGTCTCTCAGATGCTCTTGAAGAGACGTCTTCGACAGATCCATCAGTCTTATTGCTTGTGTGTGCACAACCTCTCGGCGGTCATTGAATGCGCAAACCCAGAAGGCGTTTTGGGCATCAATGAAAGAACTTGCAGCGTCGAAAATCGGATAGAGTGCCGTACGGTCGGATTGTGTGTTTCTAAGGCGTCTATATGCAACAAAGTCTCCGCCGATCTCGATCCGCAAACCCGCGGCCTCGAGCTCTTTTACAATATTAGAAACATTTACGATTGTGGTGAAAAGGCTTAGGGCAGTCATTTCGTTTTCTCCTTGTGTGCAGCGTGAGGAGGGAAATTATCAATCGCTTACCAAATCTCTCCAATAGAATTTTTGCAATATAAGTTTGGAAAAGGAAAATTTCATCAATTTCATGAAAATATAAGTATTATACACGAAATTTGAGCTTTTTGATCGCTCGCTTGCGCGGTTCGTCGTCAAGCCGTAGGGCTTGGAATTAAAGGGTACAAGAGGCATTATGCGCTAGGTGATTATTACGTGCACTACAGCGCGTCACCTTCCAGGTCTGAATTTGGATTGGAAGCTCCCACTTTTTCCGAGGGAGTTGGGTCATTTGAATTGCCAGTTTCTCTACTGAGAGGCCGAGGAAGTCCAAAGACGTTAATTGCGCTCAAATCATTTTTGAACGAGTGCATGCGCCGTTCTGATGTAACTTAATCTAGCCCACCCTAGAGAATAGTCTGGGCGAAACATTGCCTGCGGAATCCCTTTCGTCTCCTACGCCTCTACGAAGCTATGGGTCCTATTCTACCTTGAAAAGAAATATACTTCCGGATTGGTGAGTGCCGTTACACCAGAGCTGATGCTACGTGAACACGTCGTAGTTTTCTGCAGGACTTGGGTTCATTTCTTGCGCTAGTGCATCTATTTCGACCTCCCTTGTAATGATCACCAGAACGGCCAATACCGGTGTTTGGTCAGGAAGCAACAGAGTCATAAGCAGTCTTTGGAAGGTAACGGGTACCGGTTCCGGGCTGTCTTCCCTCGGGAGGTGCGCGAACACATGATCCAGTCTGGCCTCGCCGCCTCGATGGACTTTAGAATAAGTCTCCGAAACCATGCGATCAAATTCGGTGCCGGCCTGGTCCTCGCTTGACAGGTTGCCAACGGCACTTTTTGACCATGCCCATCCAAACCACCGTGTGTATGCAGACTGATCACCGATCTCCACGCAGAGCCATCCGCGAGGATCTTTCTTGTAAATGATAATATGGGGTCGAATTTCCTGGAAGGCCAAGGACTCCAACTTTGCCGATGATGCTGCCCAGGCGGCAAGCGCCTCTTGAACGAGGGGGCTCGCTTTGTGTGACATGTGACAAAGCGGGTGTTGTTGGGAAAATGATTCCCGGCCATCTCCATCAATACAGTGTGACGTCTCAAGCTGCGGCCTAGTAGGTGTCGTAGTGCTAGCGCGCGCGCACCAGCGTTCGGTGAGCGATAGGATTGCCTTTGCATCGTCGACCATTGCTGCGCCAAGCGGGGTCAGTGCATAATTGTTCCGATTTAACGCAAACAGCGGTGCGCCTTTGAGTTCCTCAAGGTGGGAAATATAGCGCCGCACAGTCTGCCGCGTCAGACCTAGTTCGGAAGATACTCGTGTGAGGTTCGGGCTTTTCGAGAGCGCAATGAATGCTCGGAGCATCTCGAGGGTCTTGTTATCGCCAATGTGCTTCTGAGCCAAGTCTATACATCACAGAGATATTTTCAGTGCCTGCATGATATATCATACGCCTTCGGTCGATGGCTATACCAACGGAGACAAATAGACTTGGAATTCACACCGCGCACTCGGGCACTTACGCGTGCGCGGAGGTGTTTGGTCCGCTTGTGCGGGTATTTGGGAGTACACAGAGGTTGATTGATCGACATCACTATGTGGGCGAACTTGGTGCAGGGCCATGGCACCGCGCGCAATTGGCATTTGATCGCGATGGCTTCCGAGCGTGCAATGGCGAAGTTTGACATAGACCCAACCGAATTCGATGTCGCCGTAGGTGCAGTTTTGAGGTCGCAGCGTAAGAAAGCCGGTTTGGAGGCAAAGCTCGTTGCCGAGGCGATTGGAGCCAAAGTGGAACAGATTTCGCGCTACGAAGCTGGCACTAACAAAGTCTCAGTTATGCGCCTTTGCCAGTTGGCGAACGTCTTTGATGTACCCCCATCCGCATTGATGCTGGAAATTGAAGTGAGAGTTTCACAGGGTGCCAAGCTGTCGCGGTCAGACAGCTTCAGGAAAAATCAAAGAACTTAGCCCAAACGGCTTCGCGGGCATTTGCACGGAGCTCTCGTGTGGCCCGAATGGCACTGATGCTTGCGAGAAGACGGCAGCACACCAGCGTAGCTGTTGCTGGGTGCATCAAGCCTGGTTCTCTAAATCCGATTTGCGGAAGCAGCAGCGATCTGAGGCGAGGGAACGATTTTGTATGGTGTCGCGTTCAGTAAGTGGGCTCCGCCTACCAACTTGCACGTTGCGTCGCGCAAATAACGGACTATGGGAAACGCTACCGCAACAGCTTTGAGGTTTTATCATAGACAGCTTCAAGATGCTCGAGCAGTGTGAAGCCGATGACAGCAGATAGTGCAACGCCGGATACGAGTAATCTGCGCGTGGCTGGTTCTTTAGCGCTAGAAAGCGGCTCAACATGCGCCCGCACGTTATATCGCACGCATGTGCACTCCTCTACAGAGTTGATGGCAGCGTTGTATCGCCGCTTTTCGAATCCATGCCTGCCGATCAAGATTCTACCCTAGGTTAATGGTTGAAGTGAGCATTCCTAATAAGGGTTGATTTGTCAACATCAGCCAGTAATGTGGCCATATGAGTGGTGTTATAGCCGCTGGTCTGCATGGAGTGTTTAGGCGTACGCGTATGCTGTCGGGATGTAGTTTGAAACCTAATTGCCAGAACTGGCCGAGATGATAAGCAGGCCCGGGGGGGCGAGGAGACTGGTGAAGAAGGTGAAATGGCGATCGACAAGGATGTACCTGCGCTTGCTGAGCGTTTTTTTGATGGGGCCAAAGAAGACTATGAGTTTGTGGCGCATGCCATAAGCGACCCAGTCGTCCTGTCGCTAATGGAAATTGCCGCCGCGCTCGGGTCAGAGGAGCGCGACCAACTGCTGTTTTTCGCAGAAGATCTGCAGTTGGAAGCAATGCGGTGCAAGAATGGCAACGGGTAGCCTAAGCTTCCTGATCGGATACTGCAAAGAAGACATGATCCAGGGGTTGGTCAGAGACTGGCGCCGCCAGTGAAGAAATTCACTTTCGCTGACTGCGCGACGCAAGCTTCGCTACTGTGGCAAGTGCCGCGCTGAAGTCTTCGTTATCCATTTCCACCAAAGACGACGTCAAAATGCGGCCGGTCGAGGAACCAAGAAAGGCAAGCTCTTGGGCGCGTTCATGCGTTTGCGATGCTTCTGGATCGCGAAGTGCGTTTTCAAGCTCACTTAGAAGCGCCACGGCATCAACGCCGACTGCTTGTGCAATTGCAAGCAGTCTGTGTACGGAAACCCGATTGAGCCCGACCTCATACTTCTGAATTTGCTGAGCTGAAGTGCCCACTGAGCGCCCAAGGTCTTCTTGTGAAAGCCCGGCCGATTTGCGGTGAAGCCGGATCAGGTTGCCCAAAGCTTCATCAGTCTTCTGTGGGTCAGGTGCTGTCATCTGTGCCCGCAAAACTCCGGTTGCTGGTCTAGTATACGCCCAAGGTCACCTCTGTGTTGTTGAACAAGCACGCGCTACCTCTGCGGACGGCATATGAGCGCAAGTCCTTACGAAATGCGAGAGAATTCTGGTTGAGCGCCGGGAAGGAGCATCATTTTGCTGAAGGATGTGCAAACCCGGCGGGCCTGTCATTCTATTCAGTGTCAGCCAAGGCGGTTGCCAATGCTTCAAAGGCCTCCTCAGCCGAAACGTTTTGGTTCCCGTCCTGGATAAGCCTTGCCTCCAATGTGCCCCGGACCGCCACTGCTCGATCAACACTTGCGTCGGATCCTTTCTGGTAGGCGCCGAGCCGGATAAGGTCTGCCATCTTTTCGTACAGAGACAACGCTTCCCTGGCCTGTCTCAGCATCGCGTTCTCCTGATCCGAATGGCACCCCGGCAGCATCCGAGAGACGCTACGCAAAAGGTCAACGGCTGGGAAACGGCCACTTTCGGCTATGGTGCGATCCAACAGAATGTGGCCGTCCAGCATGCCGCGAACGCCGTCCGAGATTGGATCGTCCAAATTGTCGCCCTCAGCGAGTACTGTATACAGCGCTGTGATATCGCCTTGTTGCTGGCTTCCTGGGCCAGATCGCTCGACCAAACGCGGAAGTTCGGCAAAGACCGTTGGGGGAAAGCTACGTTGAGCGGGAGGTTCGCCGGTTGCGAGGCCAATCTCGCGCTGCGCGTGTGCAAACCGGGTGACGCTGTCGAGGATTAGCAGGACGTGTCGCCCTGAGTCGCGAAAGTGCTCCGCCACGGCGGTGGCTGTCCAGGCGGCTTGGCGGCGTGTAAGCGCCGGCTCATCGCCAGTGGCCACCACGATAACCGAGCGCGCCATGCCAATGGGCCCCAGGTCACGCTGCACGAAGTCTTGCAGCTCGCGCCCGCGCTCGCCAATCAGGCCAATGACGACAACGTCTGCCTGTGCCTGCATGGCCAGTTTTGCGATCAGGGTCGATTTGCCAACGCCGGGGCCTGCGAAGATTCCCATCCGCTGACCCCGGCAGATCGGTGCAAATACATCGATGCTGGACACCCCGGTGCTTAGCCGCGCGCCGGTCCGACGACGCGCGTATGCTGGCGGGGGGGCATTGCGTGCGCAGCGCTGGGCGGTTCCATTTTGCAATGGGCCCTTGCCATCAACCGGCATGCCGAATGCATTCACGACGCGGCCGATCCAGGCGTCATGCGGGCGCAAGGTCGAACCACCCGTTTGTACTTCCACTGGGTCGCCCTCGGTGACGCCGTCCCAGTTTCCAAAGGGGAGCACGCTGCAACCGAGGCTTTGGATGCTGACGACTTCGCCTCGAACAGGCCCGTTTGCGCCATGTACAAGACAGTGCTGCCCGATCCCCAAAAAGCCACCAAGGCCGCGGACTGTCAGCAAAAGGCCCGAGACGCTCGCGACTTCACCTTCCAACCGTGTTCCGGTGGTTGTGGCAAAAACACTATTAAGATTAGCCAAGCCGGGAGTCATGAATAAAATCCTTGTATCTGATTTTAATCATGATAAAGGTTCTGTTAAATCTTGCAAAGACGTAAAACATGGATAGCGCATCTTTTTTTGATCTTGCCTCGAAGCGGATGGCCTGGCTGGCCGAGACGCAGCGCGTCGTCGCGGAAAACGTGGCGAATGCCGACACGCCTGGCTTCAAGGCGCGGACGACCGAGGGCTTTGAAAAAATGCTGAGCGACGGTGTGCAGGCACATCTAAAAGTGTCGCATCCCGGTCATATCGGCAGCACGCAGGCGACAAGCGTTCGTGTTGATGTCGACCCGGATGCGTGGGGGGCCAGCCCCAATGGCAACACGGTCGCGCTGGAACAACAATCGATCAAGGCCAACGAGATCAATGAAAACTACCAACTGGCCGCCAGCCTCTATCGAAAGGGCCACGAGCTTGTCCGTCTTGCAGCAACGGGCGTGCGGTAAGGAGGATTTGCAATGGATCCCTTGAAATCAATCTCGGCCATTGCCGCCAGTGGCATGCACGCGCAGGGCGTGCGCCTGAAGGTCACGGCTGAGAACGTCGCCAACGCCGGTTCAACCGGCAACACTCCGGGTGAGGATCCGTTCCGGCGTAAGACCGTGTCGTTCTCAGAGATGGTCGACCGTGCGAGCGGCAATTCGCTGGTTCAGGTCGGCGCAATCGGACGTGACCAGTCAGACTTCCCGCTCAAATACGACCCCGTGCATCCGGCCGCCGATGAGCGGGGCTATGTGCGCACATCAAATGTGAGCTCGATCATCGAGATGAACAATATGCGCGAAGCGTCGCGCAGCTACGAGGCCAACATCAACATGTTCGATGCAGGCCGCCGGATGCGGCGGCAGATGCTGGATATGTTGAAGTAAAGGGGCAGGGGCGATGTCAGGTATCAACTCAATCGTGTCAAACGCGGCGATCCAAGGCGCTTATCAGACCAGCCAGGATCTGAAGTCACGCGGCGCGAACACCCAGGACGCAGGCGCCACGAATTTCAGTGAAATGGTGCGCGATGCCTCGGTCGATGCGCTCGACACTGTGCGCAAGGCCGAGCAGGCCGCCGCGGCGGGGATGCGCGGGGACATGAGTACCCAGGCCGTCGTCGAGGCCACGATGGACATGGAGACCTCCCTGCGCGTCGCCGTGTCGGTCCGCGACAAGGTCGTCCAAGCCTACCAGGAAATCATGCGCATGCCGATCTAGGCAGCGCGGTCGTGAAGGAACCTCAAAGATGAGTGACCAAGAAGTTTATACCGCATTCAGTGCGATGGTCTGGGCGGTTTTGATTGGCTCCGGCCCTGTGTTGGGCGTGGCTCTGGCCGTGGGCCTTGTGATCTCGTTTGTGCAGGCGCTGACACAGATCCAGGAGATGACGCTGACCTTCGTACCAAAGATCGTTGCGATCTTCGTGGGCCTCGTTGCGTCGGCGCCGTTCATATACACTACGCTGGCACGTCTGTCGTCGGATGTCTTCGACCGGATTGGGAGCGGCGCGTTTTGATACGGGCCCTGGCAATTGTAGTGGCAGCCATCTGTACGACAGCAGCGCAGGCAAGCGATTGGTCCAGCTTCTATGCGGCCCCCACGCGGGCACCGGTCGAGGCCCCGCGGTCTTCGGAACCGGTCACGGTTGCTGATCATCCCGGTTCATGCGTGCGCGCGATCCTGGCCGCGCAAGAACGTTATGGTATCCCAAATAACATACTGCTGGCCATTGGCCTGCAGGAGGCCGGGACACGGCGGGATGGTATCTTGACGGTTTGGCCATGGGCGGCCAACGCTGAGGGCACGGGACGGCTTTTGGATAGCCGGTCCCAGGCAATGTCGTGGGTCCGGGCACAAATGGGCAATGGTGTGCGGTCCATCGATGTGGGCTGCATGCAAATCAATTTGCGTTGGCACCCCGATGCATTTGCCTCGCTGGAAGATGGGTTCGATCCAGACCGGAACGCCGACTATGCTGCCCGGTTTCTCAAGGACCTTTACCATCAGACCGGCAGTTGGACGCTCGCCGCCGGATCGTATCACTCGTTCACGCCGGCAAAGCGCGACAGATACCTGACCTCGTTGCGCGGCAAAGTGCACTTGGCCAACCAAGAGATTGCCGCACTGCGCCAGCTTGCCGGGCGTATGCCCGCCAGTGTCGATGAACGCGATGTCGTTGTGGCCCGATCCTCAACGCCCAGCGGTGCTATCTGGTCGTCGTCGCTCAGCGGTGCTGCAGAGGCGCAAGCTGGCGGCCTGTTCGGAACCGGTGCGGTACGCCCTTTGATGCAAGCCACGCAGCCCGCCCGATGAGGAATGTGAAGATGAGCAATCAGTGGCAGCCAAACGCGCTGTTTTCGCGCTTTGGGAAGGCGAACGGAGATATCGGCTTTGCCGCCGCGGTCACGCTGATCCTTGCCGTTCTTTTTGTTCCACTTCCGCCGATCGTCCTGGATCTTGGCCTGGCCATTTCATTGTCGGTGTCGGCGCTGATCCTGATGGTCGCGCTTTGGATCCCGCGCCCCTTGGAGTTCAACAGTTTTCCAACGCTGCTTCTGGTTGTCACGATGCTGCGGCTGTCGCTCAACGTCGCTTCGACGCGTCTAATCCTGTCCGAAGGTCACACTGGTCCGGGTGCTGCGGGTGGCGTGATCGAAGGTTTTTCGCGGTTCATTGTGTCGGGCAACTTCATCATCGGCGTCGTGATTTTCGCAATCCTTGTCGTCATTAACTTCATCGTGATTTCAAAGGGTTCAACCCGGATCGCCGAAGTATCGGCGCGCTTTTCGCTTGATGCGATGCCCGGCAAACAAATGGCGATCGATGCCGATCTTGGGGCCGGGCTGATCGATGAGGCCGAGGCGCGCGAACGCCGCAAGACTCTGGAAGACGAAAGCAGTTTCTTTGGCGCAATGGACGGTGCGTCCAAGTTTGTCCGTGGCGACGCGGTTGCTGGGATCATCATCACGCTGATCAACATTATCGGCGGCATCCTGATCGGCGTTCTGCAGTATAATCTGGCAATCGGCGAGGCGGTGAATGCCTACACCGTTCTGACAATCGGCGACGGGCTGGTGACACAGATCCCTGCGCTGATCGTGTCGCTGGCTGCTGGTATCATCGTTACCAAGGGCGGGACAGAAGGCGCCGCCAACGAGGCCGTGTTGGGCCAGCTCAGCAACTACCCCAAGGCACTTTACATGGCGGGCGTCCTGCTTTTCGGGATTGGCTTGTTGCCCGGTTTCCCCTTGGGCATCTTCACGTTTCTGGCTCTTCTGCTTGCAGGTCTCGGCTATATCACGCAGACCACCGTTGTCGCCAACGCCGGCGCTGAAGCGGAAACCCCGGCGAGCGAGGAAGACGCGGCCGATGCCGAGGGGCGCAATGTCGAGGAAGCCCTGCGGCTGGATGAGATCCGGCTTGAGGTTGGCTCGGCCCTGGTGCCGCTGATCCGCCAGGCGGGCGCGGCGATGCCCGGCAAGATCAAGAGCTTGCGCACGCTCTTTGCGCGCGATTTCGGGTTTGTGTTGCCCTCGGTCCGGATCAAGGACGAACCGATGCTGGGGCCGAACGAATACGCGATCCTGATCCACGGAGTCGAAGCCGCGCGGGGGCAGATCCGGCCCACCGGCATGCTGGTTATCGCGCCGCCCGATGTACCGATCAAGGTGTCGGGCGAAAAGACGAAAGACCCGACCTTTGGTCTCGATGCGCTCTGGATCGATCGCAGCGAGGCAAGTGCAGCCGAGGAAGAGGGGCTGACTGTGGTTGACCCCGAAAGCGTAATCACCACGCATCTGACCGAGGTGATCAAAGAGCATATGGCCGACCTGCTGACGTTCGGCGCCACGCAAAGCCTGATCGAGTCGCTGGATCGGGAATACCAGAAGCTGGTTGCAGACATCCCCGGCACAACGCCGATGATCCTGGTGCAGCAGGTGTTGCAACAACTCCTGCGCGAACGCGTGTCGATCCGGAACCTTACCATGATCGTCGAGGCCATCGCCGAGGCCACCCGCAAGAAGAGTGATCTGGTGCATGTTACCAATCATGTGCGCGAACGCCTGTCGAACCAGATCTGTCGGTCGCTGGCTGACGACCAGGGCTTCGTGTCGGTCATCGCGTTGAATGCCGAGTGGGAAAAGGAACTGGCCAGCGCGATCGGCCCCAACGGGGACGAAACGAATATCGATATGTCCCCCAGCCGGATGCAAGAGTTCGTGTTGCAGGCCCGCAAACAGATTCAGGAGTTTGCGCAAAAGGACGAATGGCCCGCGATCATGGTCAGCCCCAATGCGCGCAGTTTTGTCCGGTCGCTTTTGGAACGCGTCAGCCCGATGACGCAGGTGATTTCCCACAATGAAATCCACCGTAAGGCCGCGCTGAAAACCGTTGGTCGTATCGGGGCCTAGCATGGACCTACAGCAATTCCTTGAAACCCAACTGTTTGCAATGATACTTGTCTTCGCTCGCATCGGGTCGGCGCTGCTGTTCATGCCAGGGTTTGGCGAACAGACGGTTCCCGTGCGGTACAGATTGGCGTTGGCGCTTGCGCTGTCGGCCGGGCTGATGCCGGCAACGCCTGTGTCCGCTGTGACCGCGGGCGTGACCAGCCTGCCGATCATGATGCTGATCACTGAGATCACAATCGGGCTGTGGATCGGGCTGACCGCCAGGATCCTGCTATCGGCGCTTCAATTCGCCGGTTTCCAGATCGGATTGGTGGCGGGTTTGTCGAACGCCTTCGCGCCGTCGCAAGGATCGTTCGAAGGATCGACCATGATCGCAAGTGGGATGCTGATTGCAGGGATCGCGCTGATCTTTGCAACCGATTTGCATCACTTGATCATTGCCGCGCTTATCATGACCTACGATATTTTTCCGGTGGGGCAGGTGCCCCTGGGGGATCTGGCCGAACAGGTCGTGATGGCCGCATCGAAGAGCTTCTACATTGGCGTTGCGATCACCGCGCCGTTCTATGTGATGGGTCTGATCCTGAACCTTGGCCTTGGTCTTGCCAATCGGATGATGCCGACCTTGCCGGTTTTCTTTGTGGCAGTGCCGGTCTTTCTGTTCTGCGGATTTCTCGTCCTGGCGATCAGCGCGGCCCCCGCGCTGTCAGGATTCCTTCAGGCCTTCGCCCAATGGCTAAGCACCTTGACGTTCTGAGGGGGCGAAGTGTCAAACCAGGAAGATCGCAGCTCCAAGTCAGAAGAGCCGACAGACAAGAAGCTGCAGGACGCGCGGAAGAAAGGTGACGTCCCGTCCTCGCGCGAACCGTCGAATCTCATGGGTGTTTTGTCGTTGTGCCTGATCACGGTTTTCCTGGCGCCGACGGTGTTCACCTCGCTTGCCGAAGTGCTGAGCGGCCCGATAAACGCAGCCTCCTCGCTCGAGGTGGGCGCAGGGCGCACCGGGATGCGCGATCTGGGTCTCGTCATGAACGGTCTGGTGGCCTCCACGGCCAAAGTGCTGATGCCGATCGCGGTGCTCATGGTGATGGCGGCGCTGTTTGGCGTGCTCGTCCAGGGCGAGACCGTCGTTTCGGTGGAGCGGATCAAACCTAAAGCCTCAAAGCTGTCTTTGATTGAAGGGTTCAAGCGCCTCTTTTCAGCCGATGCCATGGTGGAGTTCGTCAAGAATCTCGTGAAGGTCGCCATTATCGTGGGATTTACCTTTTGGTTCGGGCGCGACGCGATCGTGAACATCTGGAAGTCATCAGACTTCGTGCCGGAATCCTTCATGGCATACGGGCGCCAGGCTGCCATCTATGTGCTGGTCGCTACAACCGCGTTGCTTGCGTTTACGGCGACGGCGGATGTCATCTGGAAGCGGTCGCAATGGTTGAAGAAACAACGCATGAGCGTGCGCGAAGTGCGTGATGAGTTCAAAGACAGCGAAGGCGATCCGATTATCAAGGCCAAGCGCGCGAGCATCCAGCGCCAGCGGGCACGGCAGCGTCTGACCACTGCCGTACCCACAGCTTCGGTCGTTGTGACGAACCCAACGCATTACGCGGTGGCCTTGCGCTATGAAATGGGGCGTGATGCGGGGCCGGTCTGTGTGGCCAAGGGCGCCGACAACATCGCTGCACAAATCCGGAGACTTGCGCGTGAGGCGGAAATCCCGATAGTGGAAAACCGCGCGTTGGCCCGGACCTTGCACGCCAAGGTTGAAGTCGATGAAATGGTGCCCGTGGAGCATTGGCGCGCGGTTGCCGAAATCATCAGCTACGTGATCGGGCTCAAGCGCGATCTGAACATCCTCCCACCCGCCGGGGCGCGGCTGCGGGTTGAGGACTGAGCGACCCGGATGAGGCGTGAACCCAGCCGGTCGGGCCGCTCTTAACTCTTTCGGATGCAATGAAAATGCCGGGCCAGAAGAACTAGCCTGGCCCGGCGCCTTGGTCGCTGCGAGGACGTGTTGGCAGCGGCCCTGTGTGGGTCCACTGCCGGGGGGCTATTGCAAGCGTAGCCCTGTAAAGTCCTGATCCCCCGGGAGTTTTGAGCGTTCCACAAGGATCTTCGAGATGGCCCGGGCGCGCGCCGTGTCGATACCGGCCAGGATCGGGGCTGCGTCGCGTTCGGGCATCGAGCCGAGGACCAGCACCGAGATTTCGATATCCATCTCGTTGATGATTTCTGCGGCGTCCTTGGGCTTCATGTTGCGGTACAGGTTCACAAGACGATCCAAGTCGGCGCTTTGCTGTTCCTCTACCTTGGCCAGAAGCGCCTCAAGCGCGGTCTTGAGATCGCGCAGCTGTTGCGCGTCCGCGGCCAGCTTTTCCTGTCCAATTTGCAGGCGTGCCTCTTGTTGGAGAAGCGCGTCGGACTGTTGGACCAACAGTTCTCGTTCGCGCTTAATCTCGGCGAACACCGCTTCCGGCGCTTCGCATACCTGCGGCGCGGTCTCAGCCATGGGCTCAGCCGGTTCTTCGCTTGCAGCTGCGGATGCGGGGCTAATAACGCTCAGGGCGCTGGCCATAGTGGCATGCTGATCGGGGCCGGGGATTGAGACGCCCAGCTGTCCTATTTTGCCCGCAGCAGCGACTGCCAATGCGCCGAGAACCACGTGGGAGACACGAAGCCGTTTCACGCCCGACCCTCGCGCGCATTGTCAAAGAAGCTTTGAATCAATTCCGCCTTTGCGGGAACGCGCATCATACCGCTTGTGCGGGGTTTGCTCGTAGGCACAGCGGCCCGTTGCGTGCGCACGATACGCTCTTTGACGGGGGCATCGGTGCCGGTCTTCAGATTGGCCGCCGCCGCCCGCAGTTTTTCGACCGACCCTTCGCCACGATCTACTGCGCGCGAGAACTCATCGATCACGGGTGCCAGTTCGCTCAACGTCTCTTTGAGTGTGCGCAACCGCCGTTCGACGATGAACGCGTAAGAGATCGTTGCAACGAGAAGGCCAAGAATGATTGCATCAATTAAGAATGTCATTGTCGTCCTACCTTTCCATATCCACATCTGTCGTCAGCCGCAGAGCTATCGCGCCCGTGTCGCGATGCCCTGCCACGGCGCGAAACGCCGTCCTGTCTTCACAAAACACGGTCAGCTCGCGCGAGGTGTCGATGCCAACCGCGATGGTTTTGCCTGGCTGCCAGCTCATCGCTTCAGCCAGGGTGATCTGGGCTTCCGCTAAGACAGCAGTCAGCGTGACATCGGCCTTGCGCAGCAGGTGCGACAGCTCGGTGCGCCATTCGTTTTCTTGGTCACCGTCCGGTTCTGGCACCACAGCGATGAGGTCGCGATCTTCGGCCAGATTGTCCTCTGGCAGCACGAGCGTCAACGCGCCCGCACATCGCAAGAGCGTCATGTTCGCCTTGAGGGTAAAGCACCGCTCTGCGG
Organism: Pseudomonadota bacterium; assembly: GCA_039817025.1. Classification (GTDB taxonomy): domain Bacteria; phylum Pseudomonadota; class Alphaproteobacteria; order Caulobacterales; family Hyphomonadaceae; genus JANQQC01. The sequence continues at coordinate 48,901 of JBCBWQ010000001.1, forward strand.
TCGCCCACCGCGGGAGGTCTTCGCCAACCTCCTCGATCTTGACATTGCGCACTGAAATCGGGCGAATGGCGGCGAGGTGGCTGGTCAGGCTATTCAGGATGCTGTGCGCAATTTGGCGTATGAGGCGGGTCTCCAACCGCGACAACTGCCGGTCGTCGTTTTCATCTGGTCCCGCCTGCTGCCCGAGCAAAGCGTTGAGCATGGTCAGTATCAGCCGACGGTCGAATCCTATGCTGATCTCACCGGGCCACGGTGGCAGCTCGGCAGTTAGGCGCATGGTTGTGTCACCACACGCGGCGTGTATTTCCGCGCCTGGCCGGTAGTCAAACCCATCGAGTTCGGATGTGACCTCGGCGCGCAGGTATTTGGACAGGACCTCGCCCAGTTCTGACGCGAAATCGCTCCCCAGGAGTTCCAGATAGGACAGGCGTGCAGGCCCACCGCCTGAGGCGCTGATGATCAGGTCTTCGACAGTGGCAGAGGTGGTATCGGTTTGGACGTCTGTCATTGAATAACCAGGTCCGCGATAAGGAGGTCTTTCGCGGCCTCGCTTTCCGACAAAAGTCGGACGCGGTGCAGCAGTTCGGATTTGAGAAACGCCAGCCCGGCGGATCCATTCAGATCGCGCTCCGTTACCTGGCGTAGGAATTCCACAAAGGAGTCACGGATGTAGATCTGGCGCTCTTCAATACGCTCGGCGCCCTCGGCGGTCGGGTCATAGACAAGCGCGATATTGAGTTTCAGAAAGCGTGAAGAGGCCTGCCCGTTGATGGTGATCGACGAGATGTTGACGATGATTTCCTTGAACGGCGCCACTGCATATTTCTCTTTGATGGCTGCTGCTTCGCCGTCACCCATTGCGTTTTCTTCCGCATGTTCGCTTTCAGCTTCGCCAGGCTTTTCGGCCATGTCTTCGTCGGGGCCCGCGCCAAGCATGAAATAGCCACCAACCCCGATCGCAGCGACCGCGATCACGGCGCCAGCGACATGAACAAACTTGCGACGCGGCTTTCTTGCCGGTGCATCATCCTCACCCGTCTTTGCGTCGTCCGTATCCTGATCTTTGGGTGGCGTTTTGGCCATGAAAGATCTCCTTCCTCGCCCTCTATCACCTATAACAAGGATAAAATCAAGAATTAAATTGAATTTGTTCTTGCATACGATGATTTAACAAAATATAAAATCGCTAACGCAAGATTAAGAGGTGGATGTGAGCAGCATCGTTGAAAACATGAAGGCCCTGGGTGGGGTGAAGCTTTCCATTCTGGCGCTGACCTTTGCGGGCACCCTGGGTGCTGTTCTTTTTGGGCTGGGGGCCGTCATGGCACCGACCTATGCCGCGCTTTACAGTGAACTGACGCCCGCCAGCGCCAGCCGCATCGTCACCTCTTTGGAGCAGGCCGGCTTCCGCGTGCGGGTGTCCCCCGACGGATCGCTGGTCAGCGTCCCGCAGGAAGACATTCCGCGTGCGCGCATGGTCCTGGCCGATTCAGGGTTGCCCACAGACGGCATGCCGGGGTGGGAGCTGTTTGATGGCGCAAGCGGTATGGGCATGAACACCTTTCTGCAGAAGGTCACGCGCCTGCGCGCGCTTGAAGGCGAACTCGCGCGGTCTATCCAGACGATAAACGGAATTGATGCTGCGCGTGTGCACCTCGTGCTGCCCGAGCGCGAGGCGTTTGCGCGCCATCGCCCGGAACCTTCTGCGTCCGTGATCATCTCTGCCGCGCGTGGCAATGCCATCGGTCGGCGCCAGGGCGCGGCGATCCGTGCGCTCGTCGCCTCGGCCGTGCCGGATCTGGCCCCGCAACGCGTGACGGTGTTGTCGTCAAGCGGTGAGACAATCCTTGGTGAGGACACAGCCGGGGCAGGGGATGCCACTTTGCATTCCCGCCAGTCCGAAATCGAGGATCGGATCTCTCGCAAGATCACCGATATTCTGAATGCCCGCGTGGGCGTCGGAAATGCACGGGTCGAAGTGAATGTCGATCTCAGTACAGTGCGCCAGGTCACCCGGTCCGAGCGGTTTGATCCCGAAGGTCAGGTCGTTCGCTCAACTGAGACGCGTGAGCAAACCTCGCGCGATCAGCAGCCGGGCGGCCCCGAGGTGGGCACCGCTGGAAATTTGCCACCATTCAATGCAGACGGTGTCGCCGGTGGCGGCGCCGTCGCTGAGTCCCAAGTCACGGGCGAGACGATCAACTATGAAATCGCCAGCACACTGACCGAAACGGTGGCTGAACCGGGCGCGATCCAGCGGATCTCGGTCGCGGCGCTGGTGGATGGTGTCTATGAGATCGGCGACGACGAGACCGCGACCTACTCCGAGCGCGAGGAGGCGGAGCTTGAACGTCTGGCCCAGCTGATCCGCGCTGCCATCGGCTTTGATGCCAGCCGCGGTGACATGGTGTCGGTCGACAGCTTACAATTCGTAAACATCTCGCACGAGATCGAGGGGCCTGTGGGCGGGTCGCTCGGGCAGATGGTGCAAGCCTACCTCCCTTCGGTCCTGCGCGGTGTGTTCGCCTTGGTGCTTGTGGTTGCTGTCCTTGCCTTCGGCGTGCGCCCGGTGGTGCGGATGCTTCTGGAAGCTCCGCAGGCGAACGCTCAGATTAGCGCGGAAGGTACAGATGCCGTAGCGATCGCCGATGGCGGGGCGCAGGTGCAGCAACTGCCCCAGGGCGGGGCCGCGGCCGGGCAGTCCGGCATGGTCCTTGGACCTGGCGGGATGGCCGACCAAGACACGGTTCAGGTCGCAGCGATCCAGGGCGGCGTGTCGCGTCAAGCGATTGAAGGCGTGGGCGGTCTTGTTTCCGAACGGCCCGAGCTTGCAACGCAAGCTGTCCAAAGCTGGCTGAACAAGCCCGCAGCGAGGCACGCGTGATGACCGGGATCTTTGAAAGAAACTTTGACCAAGAGCTGATGCAGGGCGCCCCGTTGGCTGCTGCATCGCTCGCGGCGGACAGCCTTGCGCTCGAGAAGATGAAAAAGCATCTGCAAGACGAGGCCTATACCAACGGCTTCCGCGCAGGTGAGGCTGAGGCGCGCCAAGAGGCCGAGGCCAACCTGTCCAACCGTCAGCAGGCCGCCCTCGAAACACTCGTCAACTCCCTCGCGGAACTGCGCGATGAGACGGATGCCCATCGCCAAGCCGTCGAGCATCAGCTGCTCGAGTTCGCGCTGAACACCTGCGAGCTGGTTTTGCCCGAAGTCCTGAGCGCCACGTCGAAACAGCGCGTGGTTGACCAGATCAAGCGCTGCATCACGCTTGCGGGGGGTGTGTCCACCCTGACCGTCACCGTGTCCGAAACCGTCATGAGCGACCATGGTGCTGAGCTGGCGAATTTGGGCGGGTCAGGCGAGGGGACACGCATCACCGTTCAGGCGGACCCGTCGATGGAGGACGGCGATGCCCGCGTTGCCTGGCAACACGGATCAATGACCTACAGCCTGCCGCGGATTACCCAAAGCATTCTGGGCGCCGTGCGCCAGGCGCTTGCCGAAGCCCAACCTGAGACAACACAAGACAGGAACGTCACCCATGACTGAGACCCCCGAAACGACAGAGACCGCGCCGCCTCCGGCAACGGCCCCTGAGGCACCGCAGCCCACTGATGAGCTGCAGGATCTTGAAGTCTTGGAAGCGACGGGTGCGGCTCCCACCGCAAGTGGATCCGAGGACGGGAAGCTCGATCCCCTGATGGGCATTGGCATGCAGGTTCAGGTCGTTCTGGGCCGGTGCCATATGCCGATTGCTGATCTTCTGGCGCTGGGGCGCGGCTCCATCGTCGAGCTTGATCGCGAGATCGGTGGAAGCGTCGATGTGCTTGTGAACCAAAAGCTTATCGCCCGCGGCGATCTCACCAAGCTGCCCGATGGCCGTGTGGGTGTCACCCTTACCGAAGTTCTAAAGGAAGCCGCCGCTTAAGGCGGACAGATTGTGGGGCAAGACAGTGCGACGTTTTTTTGATTTCAATTGCTGCGGTCCTGCATGGATTTGGGCCGCCGGGATGCTGGCCATGTCGGCCACGCCAAGCTCGGCCCAGGATACCGGGACCTTCTTGGGCGACCTCGCGGCCACGGTTAGCGGTGCGCCCGCCGAATCTGACGAAAGTGCGGAACTCAGCGGCCGGATCATCCAGCTTCTTGCGTTGACGACGGTGCTCAGTGTGGCGCCCGGCCTGTTGGTCGTTGCCACAAGTTTCACGCGCTTCGTGATCGTCTTTGCGATCCTGCGTTCGGCGCTGGGCCTCAACCAGACACCGCCCAACATCGTGCTAACCAGCATGGCGATGTTCATGACGTTTTTCGTGATGCAGCCTGTGTTCCAGGATTCCTGGGAACAGGGCGTTGAGCCGCTGATGGAGAACTCAATCACTGAGGCGCAGGCCATGCCCCGCGTCGCAGAGCCGTTCAAAGAGTTCATGTTCGTCAACACGCGCCCCAAGGACACCCAGCTCTTCATGGACATTGCCGCCGAAGCCGACGGCGTCGAAGCTGAGCCGGTCCCCGACACTGTCGAAGAAGTCGGGTGGCGGGCGCTTGTGCCGGCTTTCATGATCTCGGAATTGCGCCGGGCGTTCACCATCGGCTTTCTGATCTTTCTGCCGTTTCTGGCCATCGACTTGATCGTCGCGTCGATCCTGATGAGCGCTGGTATGATGATGCTGCCGCCAGTTCTGATCTCACTGCCGTTCAAGATCGTCTTCTTCGTATTGATCGACGGTTGGTACATGCTGGCCGGAAGCATGATCCAGTCTTACTCAACCGCCACCGGTTTATGAGCCTTGTGCCCAAGGGATACGGAATACACGCATGTCGACAACGTCAGTCCATACCGAGGCTCTTAAAAAGCGACCCTCAGCCATGACCCTTTCAGGACCCGAAAAGGCCGCGATCCTCATCCTTTGTATGGGTGAAGAGCGTGGATCCGCGTTGATGCAACGTCTGGATGAGGCGGATATTCACACGATCACCCGTGCAATCTCAGGCATAGGGGCGATCCATGCCGAAGTGGCTGAACAGGTCATGGCCGATTTCATCGAAACTGCCGCCATGATCCGCCCCAGCACGATGGAAACCGCCAAATCGCTTCTCGCCAGCTTCCTGCCCCAGGAAAAGGTCGAAGCGATCATGAAGGACATCGGCACAAACTCGGGCAAAGGGGAAAGCGCCCTGTGGCAAGAGATTGCGAATGTCGATGAAAAGACAATCGCAGAATACCTTGAAGGCGAGCAGGACCAGACGATTGCCGTCATTGCGGCAAACCTGCCATCGCCCGTTGCGGCGCGCGTGCTGCCGCTTTTGGGGCAGGATCGCATGATGGCCGTGCTGGAGCGGATGCTTGATCTAAGCGAGGTGCCCGAGCACGTGCTGGATGAGATTGAGGCCTCGCTACGCAGCGATATCCTGGCCGCGAATGTAGACCCTTCCGAGCTTCCGGGGGTCCAGCGCATGGCCAAGCTGTTCGACAGTTTTGACGAGACGCTGTTTGAATCCGTGTCCGCGCATTTGGGCGAACGCGCACCCGAAGAGTTTGAAGCGATCCGGTCGCAGATGTTCACTTTTAACGACCTAATTCGGATCGAAGGTCAAGATCTGGCGCGGGTAATGCGTGGGGTCTCGGGCAGCGCGGTTCCCCTTGCGCTCAAAGGAGCCAAGGAAGAGGTACGCGATCACTTCCTGAGTGCGCTACCGGGGCGTTCGCGGGACATGCTGGTGGAGGAAATGGCCGCCATGGGGCCAGTTCGGGCGCGGGATGTGCGCGACGCGCAGGCAGCACTTGTCGACTGTGCCAAACAGTTGCTGGCGCAAGACGTCATTCAGCTGCCGATGGACGCGGAAGACGACACGGAAGAATACATCGATTGATGGCAGAACTGCCGTGTTGGCGTCGGCCTAGATCGATTGCGAGGCGAGGAATGTGCGCGCCTCGGTGATCGATGCCGTCACCGTCTCCGCCGCTTTCTCGTCATCCCCGGCTTTAATCAAGTCGATCAGGGCACGGTCATGTGCGATGATCTGGGCATTTGACGCTTGCACAACCTCGGGCGGGTGATTTGCCAGAATGCTTGTGCGCGCCATGCAGTGAAACGCCTCACCGGCGATCATCGTGTCAGCGACAAACGGGTTCTGGGATGCCAGTGCGATTGAGCTGACAAACTCAAAGTGTTTGTTCAAGAGATCGCCTGCCGGCTCGTCCGGCGTAGCGTTGAGAAGCACCGCAGCGGGTTGTGTGATTTCTCCCCGCAGATTGCGTGTGGCGCGCTGAACCAGGAACGGAAACAGCCAATTCGCCATGTCAAAGTAATTGCGCAGCCCGGCCATTGACGCCGACGCCGCGAAAAAACCGCGATTGGGCTCGTTCACCACAAGTTTCTGTCGTTCAAGCAGGATCAAAGCCTCGCGCACAGGGGTGCGTGACACGCTGTAGCTTGCCGCAAGCGCTTCTTCGCTAATGTGTTGGGAGGGGGAGATCTCGTTTCGGATCAGCATCGCAAGGATATCTGTCTGTATCGACGTACGATGACTTACCTTTTGCAACGCTGCGGGCAATTCTTCGATCTCCCGATGTTTTCTCTGGCTTTTGTGCCGGAGATAGTTGTTTTTTCTTTCGATCCTTTGGCCTTGTTAACGAATACGCGCTATCTGAAGTTGATAGTCAACATGCATATAGTAACCAGAGGTTGGTATCCGGTTCTGCTGCGCTGTTCCTGTGCCAAGTCGGCAACAGGCGCAGTCATTGGCTCGCAACGGTAATTGCGGCGCGTCGCAGTCTTATTCGGATCTGCCTGGGTGGATCAGCGTGCACGTCGACGGTGTGTCGCCCGACGTTGGAATGCGAGCAGTCTCCACAAGCGCGCGCTGGGCCGCCATCTGCAGGAAAAAGTCCAGAACACGGTGCCCAGACCCCACTGCGATACTGCCATCGCGGGCCAGGACCAGCTCGGGCACGGCCGCGAGCGTGCGCCCGGCGCTCAAGGGGCCGTCGAGTTCGATCATGACATCAGACCCCGATCGAACGACCCTCCGCACCATGGCTGTGTGGGGCCCGGGCCGCCTGTTCGCGCCATCAGCGCGGCGTGGATCGCCATAAACACCGGTCGCAGGATCCCTTGCGCCTGCAAAGGCCATCTTGAACGTCGCTTTCCGAAGCGCGACCTGAAGGCGCTCCTTCACCGTAGGACTGACAACTGCCTCGGCCCGAGCGCGGCGCTGAGGCATGTGTGGGAGGCCGGCCCAACTTGTAGCCAAACGGTCGTAGGCAGTGTTTATGTCGACCAGGCGCTCATTCGCCCCGGGCATCTTGCGGTGAAGCTCACCATGCAAGCGCCGGGCAAGCGACCGGTACGCCGTTTTGATGTCATGCAGAGTGCTGGTTTCACAGCAGCCGAGGATCGCAAGATCCCGCGCGATAGTCCCGTCCATCGAAGCCCCCAAGGCCGAATTGCGGCCGTAATGGGGCAAAGGTTGGCAGAATGTGTGGCGCGCTTCGCGAGAATTCTGCGGAGAGGAGAGAATTCAGGGGTTTTTGTTGCGAGACCATGGTCAATCTGCGCCTAAAAGGACCACCAGATTGCTGATCTGGAAACGAAGGCTAGCCGCGGTCGCGCGTGCGGCGGTCGTGCTGGGTGATCATACTTTCGAGAGCTTGCGCCTGCTGCGTCTGGATGATCGCAGCAGCCTCGTTCGCCGCGATCACGTCCGCAGTCAGTCGAAGTGCCGTGACGCGTTGATACACTGCCTGAAGCTCCGCTTCACTTAGCCTTGCAGCGTCTTCCACACGGGCATGAGACACCCGCTGGTGCGCCGCCCTTTGCTGCGCTGCACGCAGGAACATCTCCAAGTACGCTGCAGCACCCGCATCGGCGTTTTCAATCTCATGGTCGATGCGTTTCTCCAGAGCGTCCATCTCTTGCCGAAGGGCATTCGCGTCCGTTTGTCGTTGCTGGTATTGCTGTGAGACCTGAGCAAGCTCGAGGTCATGCATCCTCTTTAGCAACCGCAATGTCGAGATACGGCGGGGGGCTGTATCACTCATTCACGCCACCACCCGGAGTGTTGTCGGCCCCGGATGCATCGACGGCCGCAAGAGCGGCGCGGATCCGTTCGATTAGCGCCGGGTCAAACGGCGGCAGTTTTGGCGGGCGCGTCGATTCCAAAGACATAGCATCGGACTCGCCTTCCGGTCTTGGCACCGGGTCAGCGGCGATGGCCGGACCGGCCAATGCAACCACACACGCCAAAGCAATGGGTGTGTGCCGCGTCATGCAGCTGCCAGCTCTTTCTGGGCAGTCTCGACCTCATAGAAGTCGGGTTGCATGGATGTCGGGATGTTGCCGCGGCCGATCTCGATGCAGATGGCAGGGGGATGTTCGGCAACCATGGCGATAAAGATGTCGCGGATCACAATGTAAAAGGCGCCGTCCTCGTCTTCGATCTGCTTGAGACGCCCCGCGATGGGCGCAACCATGCAATAGGCCAGGAAGACACCAAGGAACGTGCCGACAAGGGCGCCACCGATCATCTTGCCCAGCACTTCGGGTGGCTGATCGATTGAGGACATCGTCTTGATCACACCAAGAACAGCCGCAACGATACCGATCGCGGGCAAACCGTCGGCCATGGTTTGAATGGCCTTGGCGGGTTCGAGGGCTTCGTGGTGGTGCTTCTTGATCTTGGCGTTGATGACGTCTTCGGTTTGATACTTGTCGTCGAACTGCATCGACAGCATTCGAAAGCTGTCTGTGATCAAATCAAGGGCAAAGTGATCCTTTTGGATCTTGGGGTAGCGCGAGAAGATTGAGCTGTCATGCGGGCTTTCGATATGCTCGTCGAGCGCTGTCATGCCCTTGGATTTGTAGAGCCGCGTCAGCTCAAACATCAGCAAAAGCAAATCGTTGAAGTCCTTGGCCTTCCATCGTGTGCCTTTGAGAACTTTCAACAGCCCGACGCCGGAGCCCTTCACGACCTTCATTGAATTGGCGATCACAAACGCGCCGAAGGCCCCGCCGCCGATCATCATGCCTTCATACGGCAACGCATAGAGGACGATGTCCATCTTGCCGCCCGAAAGCATGAAACCCCCGAAGACGAGACCGAAGACCATTGCAAGGCCAAAAATAAGCGTCATGCTGTCACCCTTTATATGAGCTTGATCACTGTCTGACATCTTGTGTATAAGAATAGTTGACATTAATCAAGAATAAATACATGATCTTATCAAGAATAGTATGAAGAGCGCCTGATATGGACCATCCAACAACACTCATCTACCTGGCGGACGTGGAAACGCTGAGCCAACTGCACCGCAACTGGCCGAGCGATTTGCGCGTCGCATTGTGCTTGGAAGAGGGTGGTGAAAGTGACGTCATCGTTATTCGTCAGGACGAGGTTGATGAAGCGCCGGAACGCGTGGCCGCTTTGTTGGGTCGGGACGATGCCGATTTCGTAATCGTTCCTGTGCTTGGCGGTTATCCAACGCGGCGTCTGAGTTTTTCGCAAGAACAGCAACTTTGCGTAATGCTTGCAGATATGGTCGAGCTTCCCGATCAGGCGCGATCGAACTTCGATTATTTGGCAGAGAGTAACGGGCTCTCTGATGAGACTGGTTGCGAGAGCGAGATCCTGAAAAAGCCTGTAGTGGCGTCAAGCATCGCGCAGGCCCATCCAGCGGTTCACCCGGCGTTGGCCGAAATAGCAGATGAGGTGATCGGTCACTGGGGCAGGGTGGAACGATCCGGCACGGTTTGGTGTTTTACGGTCGATGGCATGCCAGAGTGCGATGATCACCCGCCCAGCATCTTTGCCCATCCAATTGCACTGTCCGACGATCGGCGGCGTCTGCAGGCGGTGCTGGCACTGGCCACTGACTGGCGGGGTGGATTGCCGCAAGCCTTTCAGATGCCCGTCGATGGATTGCCAGACGGTTGCCCCGACCTGCAGGACGGCACAACGCATCGCGTATTCTTTCGTTCGGAAGGGACCGCGCTGACGATCACTTTGCCTGTCTTGAAACCGTCCGCTTCCTCATCGCCCCTCGCCGACACTGCAAAACCGCGTCGGCGCCGCCTTCTTGGGCCAGCCTTGGCTGCGGCAACGGCGCTGGTGATGGTTCAAGTGGGCACATCTCCGGACGTCATCGATGCAATGCGCGCGGCCGGCACATTTCAATCGGGCTTCCAGGACAGGTGAGGTGGCGAACGGAACTATAAGGACTTGAGGACGGTTAACCAAGACGTAACCATGCATGCAAATATAAAACGCATATGAGTATCCTAGATTTGTTTGTGACCAATGTTTATAATGGTCTGTGTTCTTGACGCAGTGCTAGATAGGTCGAAGAATTCGACGATCATTTTGGTCCCACCTGTGCGCTAAAGGTTGTTTTGCGCGTAAGGGGCCAAGGATCCTCGTGAACTGCGAGGTGAGAAAAGAGGTCAGAAGATGACACAGCAAGATAAGAAAAGTGAGATGATCGCCCAGATCGTATCGGCCTTCGCGTCGCGCACCGACGTTACGGCAGCCGATATAGCGGAATTAACCCTGAAATTGACGCAAGAGCTTGCAGCGGCGCCCGACGATGACAGCGCTGTGATGCCTAGCGCCTATAACGCTGCGACCGCGCAGGCCGCACCCAAACCTTCCGTTAACAATACCGAACGCGCCGTCCCGGCAATTGCCATCGAAGACGCGGTGACACCGTCAAAGGTGTATTGCCTGTGCTGCGGAAAGGGCTTCAAGATGCTCAAGCGGCATCTTGGTGCCGTCCATGGTTTGACTGAGGACGAGTATCGCGAAAAGTTCAATTTACCGAAAGACTTCCCGCTGGTCGCGCCAGAGTATTCCGCGATGAAAGCAGAGACGGCCGCGAGGCTTGGTCTTGGCAAGTACGAGCGTGCGAAAGCCGATCCTGTCGACTGATCACCACACGCAAACTGTCCCACGAACGGCACCGCGAAGCCCTGGCACCCGTCGCTGTGCCGGACTTCGGCGGCATGCGCTGCGTTGTCCGGTGCGCTAGCCGGCAACTCTAACCAAATGAGACCTGAGCCATGTCCAAGCAGACCATTCTGATCAAGAAGATTGAGGATGGCGGTCACGATGACCACCATGGCGGTGGCTGGAAGGTTGCCTATGCCGACTTCATGACAGCAATGATGGCGTTCTTCCTTCTTCTGTGGATTCTCGCTGCGTCAGATGAAGAGGCGCTTCGTGGGCTAGCCGATTATTTCACCCCTAGCTTGTCGGAGGCGGGCGGCAAGGGGCAAGGTCTGCTCGCAGGGCAGGTTTTGGCCGAGGATGGCATTCTGTCGGGAACAGACGGCCCAAGCAGTGAAGAGCAACTGCCAAGCTTCGGTCAGGAGAATCCTCTCGCCGTGTTCGATAGTCGCATCCGTTACGACATGGAATTCGAAGCAAGTCAGACAGGCGCCCCGTTCGAGGAAGGCGAAGCGGGTGAACAGGCATCAATCGCTTCTGGGACTGAACAGACAAACGAGGCGCCGTCGGAGTTGGCAGAGCGTTCCGATCTTCAAGAGTTGGATTTTGAGGGTGCGGCCGAAGTCTCCCTTTCGGAGCTGATTGAAGCCGAAACAGAACGCCGGGAATCCTTGGAGGAGATCGGAGATCAGATTGTGTCGCGCCTTGCGGCAGAGCCAGGGATGGCGGATCTTCAAAACAACCTCACGTTCGAAATCACGCCAGCGGGGCTGGAGATCCAGTTGGTGGACGGCGATGGAAAGTCGATGTTTGCCATCGGAAGCGCGGCGATTGAGGACAGGACAAGGGCGCTGCTGGCAACGGTGGCGGCGTCTATTGCCGACAAACCTTGGCCCCTCGCGATATCTGGACACACGGATTCTCTGCCCTATGCCGAGGGCGTGAACTACTCGAACTGGGAGCTTTCGGCAGACAGGGCGAATGCCACGCGGCGTGCGCTGGCTGAGAAGGGTGTTGATCCGCGCCGGATCACCAGGGTTTCTGGCTTTGCAGAAACGGACCCGATCGTTGGCTTGGAGCCCGATGCACCGCAGAACCGGCGGATCGCTATTCTCTTGCAGTATCCATCGAACCTGCCTGCGTCAGCCCTCGAACTTGGGGCAGAATTAGGGCTGCAATAAGAAACAATGCAGCAATGGCAGCGGTGCATACCGCGGATGTGCGAAACAGTGCGGCGCCACAGCGGAAATTAGGCCGTGACACGCTTAAGAAGTCCCCAAACAATTCCATAGATCTCGGCAATCATCGCAACCATCCACAACATGTTGTGGGTAGCTGGCGGTCTTTGGTGTCTGGCGAGATTGTATAATGATGTAATGCAGTCCAAATGCATCATCCATACAGTTTGTATACATCAAGTATACACTTCAATATTCTGAAAAATATAGGATTTCCCGCTTCTGCCGGTACGAATGGCGTCACTTAGGCAACAAAACCCTGGAGCAGAAGCCCAATGACGACCAAGACAGATACTCTTTTGCATGCAATTTGGACCTGTGCCGTAAGCCCCGTTCACCCTGACGCAAAACACCCGCTCATCGCTCTTGTAGAGACTTTTCTAAAAGTAAAAGCCGTCGTGATCGAAGTCCCCACAGGTCCGCTTTGTGGCCGCGTGTTTCAGGAAACGACCGAGCTGATGCCCGATCTGCCGATTGCGGATGTCCTGGAGCACGAGCTTGATATCTGCGTTCCCGCTGGTGCGATCATCATCTGCTTATCGGCCGATGCCCAGGACACAAGGGGCAACTTACGCGCAGCGTCACGGGCATTGGGCACGTTTTGTGCCGAGGTTGTCGTCGACACCGTGCAGCTGGCCGCCACCCCGTTTGCCGATGAACGCAAAGAGATGCGTGAACGTGCACAGGCAATAATGTCTCTGGCCCGTCAACTCGCGACTGCGCCCGGCGCCGTGGACGTCCCAAGTTTCAAGTCCGCACTGGCACGGGGTTTCGGAGAGCTTCTCGGAGGGCCGGCCAATGCGCGCTCCGCCGATGCCACGCTTGCAGCGCTGTACGTTCCTGAGGCTGACACCACTAATACGCTAGCCGCCGCCCGCAGGGTTTAATCAAGCATTAACCACTTTATTCTTGAAAATCTCTGCACATCAAGCAGAATAAACAAGAATAAATAGAAAGTACAAGAATATGTCCATGTTCTTCGACGCGCTAAGCGGACCAACCCTGGAAGTCAGTGAAGAGCGTGCTGCAATCCACGCCTGGCAAACACGCGGGGACCGTGCGGCATTGGGTCTACTATTGCGCTCACACGCGCGCCAGGCACGGGCGTATGCCCGCAAGTGGGCCAAGAACCCCACGGATCTGGATGACTTGATGGCAGAGGGCATGCTGGGGCTCATCGAAGCAGCCTCACGTTTCGATCTGGACCGAGATGTCCGATTCAATACCTACGCCTACTGGTTCATTCGTAACCGGATCGCCTCGGCGCAGGTAACGGTATCAAGTGTCGTTGATTTGCCCACGAGGGTATTCATCGATGCGCGCTCTGGCAGGCTAGACCCGAACACGAATCCCGATGCGATTGCGGCCATTGAACCGACCCTCGGCGTTGATGATGCCGCGGCGGTGGGCACCCCCGTGATATGCCCCGACAAAACGCCCGAAGAATTCGTTGCTGAGCAATCCGCACAGGATCAGGTGCGCCGGCTTCTTGATGATGCGCTTTCAAAGCTGGAGCCCATGGAAGAGGCTGTCATCCGTCGCCGCCTTGACAGCGATGATCATGAAAGCACGACGCCAAATATTCTCCTGAAGGTTTCTGGCCCCCGTCTTCGTGCGATCGAGCGTCGTGCCATCACCCGACTGCGCCAGATCCTTCAGCGCAGCGGCTTCAGCCTTGCGATGCTCGACCACTGAGGCACACCCATGCAGATGATCCCCATGGCCATCCAAACGCCAGATGCTGCAGCGGGCCAGGCGCCGAAAGCGGATGCCTCGGCGCAGAACAGCGCAGGTAACGGAGCCGGGTTCCCGGAGTTGTTGAGTCAGACGGCTTCTCAATCACCAGCAAAACCCGCTTTGCAAGCGCCTCAATCCAATGGGGCGCCCCTAAAACCAAACGGATTCTTCTCGGACGGCGCATTTGGCACGGCCGAGTTTGCCGCGTTGTGGGGGGATCTATCCCAGTTGGCGCTCGATGCTCAGAACGCCTTTCAATCGGCGAACAGCCTGAGTGGGCAGGTTGGGGTGATGGAACGTTTCGTTGCCGATTTTCAAGCGCGCCTAAACCAATATCAACCGATGGCAGGTGGTCTGATTGATGATCTCGCGGGTCAGCTCGGCATTGATCTTTCGCAGCTTCACATCCCACAAAGTGAGGTCGGCGGTGCCGTGTTTGCGGAACCCATGCAGGTCTTTGACAAGGCGATGGAGATGCTGCAGGCGTTTATACCATTGCTCGACCAGCCTGAAGTTACGGTGCCAACTGCACAACCTGCCAGCCAGAGCGGGAGCGGCGCGAGTGCATCTGCGGCCCTCGCTGCTGTGGCAACGCCGTCTGACGCACAGAAACAGGTTACCCCACCCGCCGTGCAGGGTGCTCAACTCGCTGCTACCAACACTGCGGGACCGGACATGCCGATCGCGCAGCCCGCGCCGACCATTGCGGGGGAAAGTGGCGCGCAACATCCCGCAAATCCTGAATCACTCGCATTGGGACAGACCGAAGACGGGCGGCCGGCTATTGTGACCGACGCGCCCAAGGCAGCGTTGGCCAACGTCGTGATGGCTGCTGAAGGCGGCAAGCCTTCTGGCCCGGCAGTGGCTGTTTTGCAAAACGCGGTCCCGAATGCACCGCAAGCGCCCGTGGCGGACGCGGGCCCGTCGCTGGTCACTGATCTTCCCACCGCCAACACGGCACGGACATCTGCGGATCTCGCACCGGCCTTTTCGTTTGCTCGCAATGTGGCGGCACAAGTTCGTGGAACCACGTTTGAGGAGGGCAAAACCCGCGTTGAGCTTACGCCGCGCGGGCTGGGCGACATCGAAGTTGAGGTCGCCCGCGATGACTCTGGAAAGTTGCGCGTCGTGCTGCGCGCTGAGAATGCCGCCGTGCTAACCGCCTTTCGGAACGACCGCGAGATGATCCTTGGAATGTTGCGGGACGGCGGTGTGGCCGTCGACGACGGCGAAGTGGCTTTTGAAAGCTTTGGCGGTCATGGGTCCTACCACGACCGCAGCCAACCCCACGAAATCGAAGCAGTCGCCGCTGCGCCAATGGTGACAGAAGATGATTTGACGGGTGCGGCCATTGCGCGGCGCGCTGACGTCAAACCATCAGGCGCTTTGGACATCACGACCTGATCCTTGGCGCGCAGAGAGAGGACAACTCATGACCGATGCTATTTCGCAGACCGGCGCGACACCCATAGTCGAACCCCGGGAACAGGACGCCTCGTCCCTCAGTCGCCTTGCGGGTGACTTCAACAGTTTTCTTCAATTGCTAACGGCGCAGGTGTCAAACCAGGATCCGCTGGCCCCGATGGACAGCTCGACCTTCGTGACCCAACTTGCCCAGTTGAGCCAGGTGGAACAGACGGTTTCGGTGAACACGAACCTTGAAGTCATTTCATCGCAGATTGCGGCGGCCAATAACCTGACCGATGTCGATCTGATCGGTCGTGACGTGACCATCGTTGGCGACAGTTTCGGCAACACCTCAACCAGCGGGACGCTTGGCTACGAGCTTGCCGTTGAAGCCACTTCCGTCTCTGCGCGGATCACAACGGAGGAGGGCGCCCTTGTACGGACTTTCAACAACCTTCCGACACTGCCCGGAACGCGGCAGGAAATCACTTGGGATGGCCTCGATGAAACCGGTACGCCGGTTGCAGACGAGACCTTGGTTTTCGAGCTTGAGGCCTATGACGCTGATGGCGCACCTGTGCCCTTCATCGGCTATGTCAACGCGAAGGTCGAAAGCGTTCTGCTGGAAGGGGATGCGTCGGAGCTTTTGCTGAGCAATGGCGAGAAAGTGCCTTCAAGCAGCGTCCTTGCTGTTAACTAGGTTGGGTTTCCCGAGATGGTTTAGCGGCGCGGGACGTTGCGCCGCCCCAACAGTGCTATCTCAATGCCTTCAAGCGAAGGCACTTCCGTCAGAATAACCTTCTCAAGCCGGTCGCGCAGCACATCGAGATCGACATCGGCAGTCACGTAGTTCGGGCGCACATCGCGGACGCCGGTCAGAACCATGTCGCGCAGCCACACGATTTTCCGTGCCTCACGAAACCGTTCGGCCTCGGCCTCCTCACCGAACTCAAACATGATTCTAGCCACAAGGTATTGCGTGTGCCGGGGTGTTTCGACAGCAAAGCTGATGGCACCGATGCTCACGGACGTCGCGGTCTCGGTTGGCAGCTTGGTCACGCTCGCGGCCGCTGCAAAGGCCGCGCCGGTATTGGGCGCGGGTGCCGCTGCAAACAACAAAGCCGAGATAAGAGCGAGATACCGCATAACCGTCCCATGAGATCCGAACCAGTCTGGTTCGGATCGCAGGTAAATCAGCCGTAAATGTCTCGCTAGTAGGGCAGAATGATGTCGAGTGCCCCTTCGCCCAGGCTTGTCCGCGTCTGGCGCGAGATCTGGCCGCGGCCGGCATAGGTGATGCGCGCCTCGGCGATCTTGTCATAGGCGATGACGTTGTTGCGCTGAATGTCCTGGGGCCGGATGATTCCGGCGACCCGCAGCTCGCGCAGCTCGGCATTCACCATCACCTCCTGGCGCCCGGCAATCACCATGTTGCCATTGGGCAAGGTCTGCACGACCAGCGCCGCGACTTTTAGGTTGATCGTCTCGGCCCGGTCGATCTTGCCCGATCCGCCCGCCGCGCGAGAGGCGTCAAGATCGACGATGTCGCCCGTTGGCAAATCTTCTGGCCCAACATCCGGCAACACCTTGTCGATCTGGCTGCCGTAGCCAAAGAAGGCCGGGAACCCCATGTTAGCACTGCCTTGTCGGCTGCGCGCACTGGCGTTCGACAACTGTGCCTCGTCATCGATATTGATGGCAATCGTCAGGATGTCACCGATCTGGTTCGCACGCTGATCAGCGAAAAAGTTGGTTGAGCCCTGCTGCCAAAGCGATGCCGCTTCGGCGCGTTGGAACATGGGGGCCGCTTGCGGCGGTGGCATGGGGACCGAGACGCGCGACGCCTCGGGCATGGTGGTGGCATTCAGCTCAATCTGTGACATGCGGGGGTTATAGTCCCCGAATGTCCCACCGCAGCCGCTTGCCAGCGCGACCAGTGCAAAGCCAAGGGGAAAACGTGAAAGTGTATGACTCATTTGGAAACCTCGACGATGCCGTCCGCGGTTGCGATGCCGACGACGGATTGGTTTGAAGACAAATTGACGACCTTGACGTCATCGCCCAGGGCCGCGTCGGAAAGGGCCCGTCCGGTGGCCGTCAGGTTGAGGCCGCCATCTTGGAAAACAATCCGAATATGCTCGCCGCGTTCCACAAGCCGTGGTGCCATGACCGATTGCGCCATAATGGGATGCCCCGCATTCAAGAGCCGCCGCACCTCTTGCCCAACCAGAGCGTCCTTGTCTGTCACGGCGAAGGTGTTGATCCGGCGGGCCGGGAGTTCGACGGTGTTGAGATCGCTGGCGCGCAGGATTTCGCCGGGTTGCATCTGGCGCGCGGGAACCGGCACCTGCACCATGACCATCGCAAAGCCCGACACCCTGGTCAGGCTGCCATCTTCGCGGAACGCGTCGGCGACAAACTGGCCCGAGCCTGAATCGGCCCAGAACGCATTCAGCGCCACCGCATCTGGCAATTTGGGGCTGTAGGTAATTCTCACCGTCGCGCCATCGGGTATTGCGCCCCTCCACTCGACTTGGAACTGCTCTTCGACGAGCGCTTCGATGTCGGTGGCAAAGGCCGCTTGGCCCGCGACCAGCGCAAGGGCAAAACACAAGTTGCGCATCATCATCAGCGCACCCGGTTGGCGGTCGACATCATTTGGTCAGCCGTCTCAATGGTCTTGGAATTCATCTCATAGGCGCGCTGGGCCGAGATCAGATCGGTGATCTGCTGGATGATGTTCACGTTGGAGTTTTCCAGATACCCCTGCCGCACGATCCCAAAACCGGGATCGCCGGGGTTGGCCGTTGTGGCGTCACCTGATGCGGCCGTGCCCTCTAGCAGGTTGTTGCCCATCGGTCGTAAGCCGCCATCATTGATGAAGGTCGCGAGCGACAGCTGACCAAGCTCAACCGGGTTGGGGTCGGACTCGACATAGGCCATCACCACGCCCTGCTCGTTGATTTCGATCGCCTTGGTGTTCTCTGGCACGACAATGCCGGGGTCGACTTCGTAGCCCTGCATCGTCACAAGTTGGCCCTCGGCGGAAAGCTGAAAAGCGCCATCACGCGTGTAGGCGCGGCCGCCATCGGGTGTGTTGACGACAAAATAGCCCTGGCCGTCGACGGCGACATCCAGTTTGTTCTCGGTCGACAAGAAACCGCCCTGCGTGTTCAGGCGCACAGTGCCCGACGTTTGAACGCCAAGGCCGATATCTACACCAGTAGGAGCGATCGTTCCCTGATCCGAAGTCAACGCCCCTTCGCGTGAGACATTTTCATAGATCAGGTCCTGGAACGCTGCGCGTGCGGATTTGAACCCGGTCGTATTGGCGTTCGCGATGTTATTGGAGATGACATCCACGTTGTTCTGCTGGGCCAACATGCCGGTCGCAGCGATACTCAGAGCTTTCATTTTGGTGTCCTTTCCTGGCTATCCCATACGGCCAATCCGGCGCAGCGCTTCGCGCACCAGCTTGTCCTCGTTCTCGATCAGCTTGGTCGCCCGTTCGTAGGATTTCTGAACTTCCATCAGTCGCGTCACTTCCGCGACAGGATGCACGTTGGAGGCTTCGATCGACCCCTGAACCAGCTCGGTCGATTGTGCGGGCTGGGTGTCATCCGGTGCGCCGGGTGGCGGGGCAAACATGCCAGCGCCAAGCCGCTCAAAGGATTGGATGGCGGGCACGTCGAACATGCCGATCTGCCCCAATTCGCCCGCCTCGGACGAAATCGTGCCTTCGGGCGAGATTTTCAGGTCGGTGATGCCTGGGGGCAGGGTGATCGTCCCGCCGCCACTGTCGAGCACCTCGGCCCCGGATTGGGTTTGAAGAATGCCGTCTGCGCTGAGCGACAGCTGACCATCCCGGCCATAGGCGATCTGCCCCTCGGGGGTGCGGTAAGACAGCCAACCATCGCCGTTGAGAGCGATGTCCAAAGGATTACCCGTTCGAACGAGGCCACCCTGCCGCGTGTCGACGTACGACCCCGCGTCAATCACGAACTCTGTGTCGGGGCCCCCTGCGTTCGGCAAGAGGTAGGCCTCGAACGCCACACGCTCACCTTTGAAGCCCGCGGTGTTGGCGTTGGCGATGTTGTTCGCCGTTACCTCAAGGTCACGCCGAGCGGCCGCTGCCAGTGACAAGGATATATAGGAATTTGCTTCCAAGACGTCCGTCCACAAGTTGTTTCAAGATTAAATGTTGCACAACCGAAGAATAAATGCAAGTATAAATTTGAAATGACCAAGTACAGTAGAAAATTTTCGGCGCTTATCCTTTATTCTTGTCTTGGGGTGGGGACCGCACTTGCCGCCGATCCGCCGGAGCCGGTGGGCGGCGAAGGGGTGGCTGCCGACGCAGCAACTGCGCATCAGCCACTTGCCAGCACGCCTCAGTGCTATGGGGGTCACCGCGCCGCACTTCGCCGTCTCGCCGAGACGCAGGAAGCAGATCGTACACCTACGCACCCAAGCCGGGCGGTTGAGCATCTGGAACTGGCGGAAGACTACTTCGAAAAGGGGCTGATACTCGAAGCGTGGTCGTTCGCTAAAGACATTTCGGACGAAGCTTTGCCACCGGACCTCGCTACCAAACGGCTTCAGCTTCTGGCGATGGCAACTGTTCTGGATCCGCGCCCGGGCGCGAAGCCGCAAGTGGCCGATAGCGCGTTTGAGGCCATGCCAAAGCGCGCGGTGTTTCAGGCGCTGGCCCACGCGCGGGCTGGCCGTGCAGCACAAGCCGCTGCATCGCTGGCCGATCACATTGATGATCTTACGTCGCTTCCCGTTGCGATACGGGCCCGAGCTTTGCCGTATCTTCTGCTTTCTGCGATCGAAGCCAACGATTGGATAACGAGCCGTGCTTTGGTCGTGGCGTTCCAAGATCACCCGGCACTCGCGGGCTCGGCCGCGTTTTCCTACCTGTTGGGCCATACGGCGCTGCAAAATGGCGAACGGCTGCGTGCGTTTGACCACTTTACCGCTGCATCTGGCAGCGCCGACAAGTGGGGCCACCGCGCACGGTTGCAGATGGTCGACCTTGCGGTGGCGCATGGGGGCGTTACCGCGAAAGAGCATGAGCACATGCTGATGCGGATCTACGGCGCGTGGCGTCTTGGCCCGGAAGCGAGCGGGACGCTGCTGCGCATCGAAGATCTGCAGATGCAGCAGGGCAACCGCTTGGGGGCGCTTCAGACGCTGTCAACGTTGATGACAAACCACGCGGGATCGGAGGAAGCGCTTGAGGCGCGGGGGCGGGCCCGCTTGATCCTAGCAGAGTTCTACCGCCGTTTGATCAAGGACGGTGCAGATCTCAATACGGTGATCAAAAGCCACGAAGAGGTTGCCAGTGACTATCGCTTTTTCGAAGGTTTCGATGTCTACGCCGAGATGTTTGCGGATCACCTGTTGTCGGTCGGACTTTCGGGACGCGCGGCGCAGGAATACCGCCTGACCGGGGAGTATCTTGCCGCGGCGAAAAGCCTTGGGCTTTTCGAAACCCAATCCGAGCGGACCGACGCGTTGCGCCTGAAAGAGGCCGAAGCGCTTTTGGAAGGGGGGCAGATTGCAAGGGCAAAAGGCATACTGGAGGTGTCGTTATCCGTCGACGCGCCACGCATGGTGGCGCGGCTTGCATCGCTGCGTGCGGTGTATTTTGCGCGAACCGGCGAGACACTCAGCGAAGCCGAGGCGACATCTGCGCGCCCAAGCGGTTTCATCCGTGAGCTCGCAGAGCAGTACTTTGAAGCGGAACAATGGGACTTGGCGCGGTTGGAATACCTCAAACTGGCCCGGGTCATGGGCGACGATCTTGCCACGCCGGATGCGGTTAACCTGTTTCTGGCTGCGGAGCGCAGTGGGGATGCAGCCCTCTCAAAGGTGCTCGGCGATCTGGTTGCTCAGCGGCCCGATTTTGATCAGGCCTCTGTTGCCGCAGGGTTGAACATCGCTGCCGAAACGGACGACAAAATCCGCCGCAAAACACTTGACGCTGTTGTCGAGCGTGCGGAACGAGTGCTCATTGAAGTGGATGCGCTGGCCAGTGAAGGACCGCCGGATCCCGATGCTCTCCAAGAATAAACGGGTTTAATCTTGCGTTAACCGCCAACCGCAAGATCAAACATGAACACTCCTAAACCAAAAGAAGGACTTTGCTGACATGTCTATCTCTAACGCCATGCAGGCAAGTGTAAGCGGGCTTAAGGCGAATGCGTCGGCGGTCAGCGAGATTTCGGCCAATATCGCCAATGCCGGGACGGATGGCTACCGCCGGACATTTGCACAGATGGTGACCACAACAGTCACGGCGACGGGCGGCGGCGCGGCACCTGCGGGTGGCGTGCGCGCCGTGCAAACCGCCGAGGTAGACACCGATGGTCAGCTGCGCACCACGCAGCGCGCGACGGATATGGCAATCAGTGGTCCTGGGTTCTTCGTAGTCTCTAAGAACCCCAATGACCCCGATCAGGCGAACTATATGCTTACACGGGCCGGTTCGTTCCGCCCGGACGAGAATGGTAACCTCAAGAACGCGGCCGGGCTGTATTTGGCCGGGTTCCCTTATGACACGAGCGGGTCCTTGGGTGTCGTGGATCGCAATACCTTTGCGGATCTATCCACCGTCAACACCAGCAACATGACTGTTCAGGGGCAAGCCACATCGGAAATGTCGCTCGCCGGCAACCTGCCTGAGCAGGCAACGGGTCTTGCGACACCGGGCGATGCTTTTGTCAGTTCTGCCAGCTTCTATTCGCCCCTTGGGGCAACGGAGCGCTTGCAGTTTTCCTGGCAGCCAAGCGCCACAGCCAATCAATGGCAGCTGACGGTTAGCGACGGGACCGGCACCGACTACGGCTCCGTCGATGTGGCGTTCCATGATAGCGGCGCGTTCGCCGGGGCGCCGCAGACATATTCGGGCGTCGCTTCTCTGGCACCTGCACCCGCTGGGTTTGCCTTTGATACCGCGACGGGGATGGCCACGCTGACGGTCAACAACGGTGCCACCCCGCAGACCATCGAAGTCGCGCTTGGCGCCCCGGACTCCCTTGAAGGGATAACGCAGTTCTCAGGAGACTACTCGCCTCTGGACGTGACGAGCGATGGCAGCGCCAGCGGCACATTGGTTCGCACCGAGATTGACGACTCAGGCGACGTCTTTGGTGTCTTCGACAACGGTGGACGTCAGGCGTTGTTCAGCATCCCTCTTGCCGTGGTTCCCAACCCCAATGGTTTGATCGCGACGGACGCGAATGCTTACTTCCAGTCGCGCGATAGTGGTGCGTTTGAACTCGCCACCGCAAACGCCGGACCCACAGGGTCGATCACGTCTGGTGCCCTCGAGGGATCCAACGTCGAGATCGCCCAGGAACTGACGGACCTCATCACGACGCAACGGGCCTATTCTTCGAACGCCAAGATCATCACCACTGTGGATGAGATGCTCGACGAAACCATGCGGATCAAACGCTGATCTCGGCTAACCTGACAGAAGGAGCCCTAGTGTCATGGGCCTGACAAGTGCATTTGGGCTCAGCCGCAGTGGGCTGAGCACGGTCGAGAAATGGGCCGAAACGACATCGGCCAATATCGCCAACGCCGACAAGCCCGGCTATGCGCGCAAATCGGTACTGCGCAGCACCGACGACATGGGCATCGTATCAGTCAGCGGTATCCGGCGCGAGTCAGATGGCGCGATCGACCGAATGCACCGTATGGAACTGGCGCGCATGGGGCGGCAGGACGCTATCGCCTCAGGGGCGAACCTCTATCTGGGCCAACTCGGTGCGCCGGAAGACCCAAACAGTCTGTCCAATCGCATCGCCGATCTGCAAACAGCCATTGTTCAGCTTGCCAACGCCCCAGAACAGATCTCGCGGCAAAACGCAGCCCTCACGGCGGCTGAAAGCCTAGCGCGCGATCTGAACGCAGCGGATGCGGCGCTGGACGAGGCGGCACTGACGGTTCAAGGGCGGGTCGCGGCCAGCGTCAATGCTGCGAACCTGGCGATTACGAAAGTGGCCGAACTCAATCAGCGCATAATCGGCGTTGAACCAGGCACCCAACAACATGCGATGCTGACCGACGAATTGAGCATCCAGTTGGATGCCCTTGCGGAACTGGTCGACACCCGCGCAGTGTTCGACGCAGCCGGGCGTGCATCGGTCTACACCGCCGATGGTAGCCCGCTGGTCGAAGACAACGCATACGAGTTGCTGTCGTTTGAACCGGCCACCTCGTCGGTGATACTCGACGGTCGGGATATCACTCCGGGGCGGTCTGGGGCGCGGGGCTTCTCTGAGGCGCGGCTCGCGGGCGAAATTGAGCTGTTGCGCGATGTTTTTCCACAGGTTCAGCGTCAGCTCGATGAGATGTCGCGCGGCCTGATGGTGGGTTTCGAGACGGCAGATGCGACGGTGACTGCGGGCGTAGCGGGGCTATTCACTGATGATGGCGCGGCCTTTGATCCGGCGAACTTCACCGGTCTTGCTGGACGGATCAGCGTCAACGACGTGGTGCGCCCGATTGCCGGCGGCGATATCTGGCGCCTGCGGGACGGGATTGCCGCAACCACCGAAGGCCCGCCCGCGGACCCAACGCAACTTGCCCAGTTCGTTACCATGATGGAAAGCCAGCAAACCTTCGACGGTGCCGCCGGGCTTGGGACAGCCTCGACGCTAAGCGAGTTTGCCGCGGCACTTGGCGCCGACCAACAACGCGTGCGCACCGATGCCGAGGAACTGCGCGAGACGTTTAAGAACAGCGCCGCCTCCCTTGAGGCGACGCGCAGCAGTCTGTCGGGTGTCGATGTTGATGATGAGCTTCAGCAATTGATCCTGATTGAACAAAGCTATGCAGCCAACAGCCGTGTGATTACCGTTGTCTCGGAAATGGTCGATACCCTGCTTGCCGCCGTCTAGGAGCCTTTCGCGTGACCGTGATCCACAATCCATCGACCCTGACCACCGCCAACCTTCGGCGCGAAATCGCTGCCGACATCGATGGTCGGCTCAACCAGGCTGCAAATGAGGCGTCAACCGGCAAAAAGGCCGATCCATTCCGCGATCTCGGCACGGGTTCCGTTGAGCTTTTATCGCTTCGGTCGGGGTCGATCCGGCTGGACGGGTTTATGAAAAGCAATGCGCTTCTAGGCAACCGTATGGACGTAATGGCCAACACGCTCAGCGAGTCCCGCGAGACATTGCAAGGATTCTTGGAGGCCGCGGTTAGTTTCCGTGAGTCCCAGCAACCCATCGGCACGGTACTTCAGGAAAGCGCGCGCGCCGCCTATGCCCAACTCGCGACCCTGTTGAACACGCCATACCAAGGGGCGCAGCTTTTTGCAGGGACCGAGAATACCGGCCCAACGCTGCAAAAATTCAGCGAGACGAACCCAGCCACTGGCCTGTCGCCAGAAGATATCATCAACGGTATCATCGGAGGCGGGTTCGCTGATGCCGCCGATGCATTGGCAAAGGCCGGCGAGGTCGCAACGGTGTTTGACAGTGCGAACACAGCCGCGCCGCTTACGAATTTCGAAGCGACGTTCTTCAATGGAACGCCGCTTGAGGCCGCTCCGGGCGTGCCGTCACCGCGGCAGACGGCGCTGATCGATAACGGTATGGTGCTGGAGTACGGCGTTCAGGCGAACGATCCGGCGTTTCGCACCGCGCTGCAAGGGTTGGCAATGATTGCCGCGATTGATCCGTCGACGATCGCGGATCCGGGCGCCTATGAGGCTTGGGTCGGTGCTGCCATCGACACTGTGGGGCAGGGCCTTCAGCTTCTGGATGCGGTTGAAACCCGGCTTGGTGGGGAGCAAAGCCTGCTTGAACAAACCCTGGGCAACCAACAGGTGCGGGCAGACCTCTACGAACAACAGCTTGGTGTTCTGGAGGGCGTCGATCCCTATGAGGCCGCAAACCGTGTGACGCTACTGTCGACCCAGCTTGAGGCGACCTATGCGATCAACGCGCGGCTGTCGCGGCTGACCTTTCTGAACTTCATGTAGATTTAGCGGCGGTGGCTCTAACGGGTCGTCGCCTGTTGTCTGTCGAACGCGTCGGCGCTTAGCCGGTAGCCGCGGCCTGGGACCGTTTCGATATAGGCCGAACCTGTCTTGGTCACCGCGTCAAACTTCTTGCGGATTTTGCAGATATAGACGTCCACCACCTTGTCGAATGGCGGCACCTCAGCCACCGCATAGACCGAGTCGTAGATTGCGGCTTTCGAGACAACGCGTCCCGCATTCAACGCAAGCTGTTGGAAGATCTCGTGCTCTTTGCTGGACAGGCGCACTCGCGAGCCGTCGATTTCGGGATCCCGCCCATCAAGGAAAGCGGTGACCGCGCCGACCCGAACCTCTTTCGTGATGTGGCCTTTCGCCCGCCGGATCGTCGCGTTGATCCGCGCTTTCAACTCAAAGCCCTTGATCGGGATCACCATATCTTGGTCCGCACCCAGATTGATCGACTGGGCCGCCGCCGCAGCGCTTCGGAAGTCGCGCATCACCACGATGGGATGCGCACATGCCGCAGAGCGAAGGGCATCGATCTGTTCGGCCAGCTGGTCTGTTTCAGCCAGCAGGAAGCCTGCTGCCATCGTGTCTTCGCGTGTCAAGAGCGACAAGTCGCGTCTGAAGAACGCCTCGTCGATAGAAACCAGTGCGAAGCCAGCGTTGGCAAGTTCGGTGCAAAGCCCCGCCATCCGTTCGCTACGGGGCTCGTGAACATAAAGCTGCATGAATACCACGCGTCCTTGCTACACCCCCTATATAAGGATAGATCATGACTGAAGATCTATATCAAGAATAAAATAATTTTAATCTTGACATTGTGAAGAATAAAAGTAGTTTTTGCGTGCAGCAGGCGCATGGAGGCGCATATGATCAATCCAGTTGATGTTATGGTCCGGGTGGCCGAACTCCTCTTATCGGTGGTTTTGGTGCTGATACCGGCCACAGCCGGGGCGACCGCGCGGATCAAGGATGTCGCCACGTTCGAAGGTGTGCGGGACAACCAGATCGTAGGCTACGGCCTTGTCGTTGGTTTGAACGGAACTGGCGACAGCCTGCGCAACAGCCCATTCACCGAAAAGTCCATCGTCGGCATGCTCGAACGGCTGGGGGTCGGGAACCTGGAAGGCTATGACCTTCGCACCCGGAACGTTGCGGCGGTGATGGTGACGGCAACACTGCCGCCGTTTGCGCGGCGCGGCGCACGCATTGATGTTGTTGTGTCCTCCATGGGCGATTCAACCAGTTTGCGGGGCGGGACACTAATCGTTACGCCACTGACGGCGGCAGATGGCAACGTCTACGCCGTGGCACAGGGGCCGATCGCGGTGGCTGGGTTCGCCGCTCAGGGGATTAACGCCTCGGTTGTCCAGGGCGTGCCTACAGCCGCACGGATCGAAAACGGTGCGACCGTTGAAAACGAGATTGCATTCGACTTCGACAGCCTGAGCAGTATCCGACTGGCTTTGCGCTCTCCTGACTTTACAACGGCGTTGCGGATTGAGGAGGCTATCAACGAGACGCTTGGCGGCGAACAGGCTGATGCAATTGATTCCGGCACGGTGGTTGTCAGCCCGCCCGCCCGGGCTGATCTGCCCGAACTCATGGCGCGGATCGAAAATCTGCGGATCGAACCGGACACGATTGCCAAGGTGGTGATTGATGCCCGCTCGGGCACCATCGTGGTCGGGGCGAATGTGCGCATCAGCGAGGTGGCGATCAGCCAGGGTGGGCTGACGGTTTTGATTCGCGAGGATATCGTGGTCTCACAGCCCGAGCCGTTCTCAATCGGGGAAACCGTTGTCGTTCCCGACACGATTGTTGAGGTGCAAGAGCGCGAGGCCCAGTTTGCCGTTCTTGAGGGCGGTTTGCCGCTGCAACGACTTGTGGATGGGCTAAATGCTCTCGGCGTTGGCGCGACGGAAACGATCTCGATCCTGCAGGCGATCAAGGCGGCAGGGGCCCTGCACGCCGATCTTGAGATTATCTGATGCCGACCGACGCGATCGGATCGCCGACACCCGTATCCAACGCGGTCCGCGATGGCATGCCGTCGGGTGCCAATGCTGCCTCCAAAGAGGCGTGGGCCGCGCAAGAGTTTGAGGCGGTGTTTCTGACACAGGCGATCGACGAGATGCTCAAGACCGTCAAAATCGGTTCGATGGGCGGTGGGCACGCGGAAGAGACTTGGCGCGGTTTCCTAGCAAAATCCATTGCCGATGAAATTGCGCAATCGGGTGTGACCAACATTTCTGGCGGCGTCACCACGGCCATTTCGGCCTACGGCGAGCTTTCCCCTACACAAGGCGATGAGACAGGAGGTTAGAATGGTCGACAAGCATGGACATATCGAAACGGTTCGGGGCATGACGAAACTGATCAAGCGTGAAATGGCGGTTCTATCAGAAAACGACCCCGATCAGTTGCGAGACCTTGTCGAACAGAAGGAAACGCTTGCGGCACGGCTCGAAGCGGCAGGTCCAGAGATTGAGGCCTTTCTGGCGCGAGGGGATGCGCGGGCGCATACTCTGCGCGGGGCCTTGGCTGATCTGCAGCAGCACCTAGAGCGCAACTCAGGCCATGTCTCGTACATGGCACGGGCATGCGCCGAACTGGTTGCCGAGCTGACGCGTAACGCCACAGCGGACTCTTTGCGCGGTCTTTACGATCGCAAGGGGCAGACCACAGCCGAACTGTCACGTCCGCGGGATGTCGATCTTTCTCTCTGAATCGTTAACCCAGGCTTAACCACGCCGAACAACCTCCTTTGCGTGGGCGAAAGCTCATCTCCTGTCAGAAGACGGGACACCAACGCTAGAAGCACAGGAGAATGACTATGGCTTCAATCCATACAAACGCGGCGGCCATGAATGCCCTCGCAACCCTTCGCGACGTCAACAACAGCCTGACCGAGACCCAGAACCGTGTATCGACCGGTTTCAAGGTTCAGACTGCGAAGGACAATGCTGCTTACTTCTCGATCTCTGAGACGATGAAAAGCGATAGCGGCATGTACAAGGCCATCGATGAAGGTCTGACCCTGACCAAAAACTCGATTGCAACGGGCCGCCTTGGTGCGGAAACCGTTGCTGACCTCGCTCAGAGCTTTGTTGAGCGTGTCGCCTTTGCCCAGGAAAACAACATTGACCGCGCCAAGGTTCAGCAAGAACTCGATGAGCTGGTCAATCAGATGGATACCACGATTTCACAGGCCACCTTTAATGGTGTGTCCATGGTCGAAGGTGGTGCTGACGTCACGGTTGTGACCGGTATCACGCGGGTTGGTGGCTTTGCCACCACCAGCATGACTGTGTCGCCTGTTGATCTCGCCGCTGTCTCGACAGCGCTTGGTGGCATCGACGTGGGCACCTCGACCGACCTGGCCGCTGATCTGGCCACAGCCGAGACGCAGCTGGCCGCAGCGCTTGATGCGGCGACCTCGCTCGGGATCGGTGAAAAGGCTGTCGAGACGCAGCAGGAGTTCCTAAAGGCCCTGACTGAACGTCTGGACAACGGGATCGGCGCGATGGTTGACGCCGACATGGAAGCGGAAGCAGCCCGTCTGCAGGCACTTCAGGTGCAGCAGCAGCTCGCAACTCAGTCCCTG
The DNA here is from genome assembly GCA_039817025.1 of Pseudomonadota bacterium. Classification (GTDB taxonomy): domain Bacteria; phylum Pseudomonadota; class Alphaproteobacteria; order Caulobacterales; family Hyphomonadaceae; genus JANQQC01. Next base: position 77,840 of record JBCBWQ010000001.1, read on the forward strand.
TCGATCGCCAACCAGGCACCGCAGAACATCCTGAGCCTTTTTCGGTGATCTAGCACCGGAAGTGGAGCAGGGCGATCTGATCGACCCTGACTCCGTACCATAGCCTGTCTCGCGGCGTCCCAGACCACCGGGGCGCCGCATCCCCAGGCTATGCCTGAGAGAACCCAGGTTCAAAGGAACGCAGAAGCAATGAGTATCGCAGCTTACAAGCAAAACATCCGCCAAGTGGAAGCACCGCGCGACATCGAACGCCGTGTGCTGTCGCGGATCACCTCTGACATCGAGACCAAGAAAGACGAATTCGACGCCGCCGAAACCCGTTCGGTTCGGTTGAGTGTTCTGGCCAATGGCCTGGGACACGCTCTCGCCGAGAACCAGCATTTTTGGATGGCGCTTAAGCACGACCTGGCAGACCAGGACAACCAACTGCCAACGGAACTGCGGGCATCGCTGATTTCGCTGGCGCTTTGGGTGGAACGCCAAACCAACGGCGTGATCTCTGGCGAGGCCAAAGTGGCACCGCTGGTATCCATCAACCGCTCTATCACAGATGGCCTGCGCGGTATTTCATCCGTCGCTGCAGTTGAGGGTGTTTGAGCCATGCCTTTGAAGCTGAACCTTAAACCCGGTGAACGCCTTGTTATTAATGGGGCGGTGATAAGGAATCCTGATCGCCGCCACGTCCTGATGGTAGAAACGCAAAGCGATGTGATCCGGGGCAAAGACCTGTTGGAACCGGACGCGGCCGCGACGCCCGTCAGCAAGGTTTACTACCTGATCCAGACCGCGTTGACCCAGGCTGAGACCCGCGACAAGCTTGTGCCGGTGATCCAACGAGATCTGGCGACGCTGGCCACGGTCTTTGGGGGCGCAGAGGTCGCACACATCTTTGAAGCCGCGAACTATGTCAGCCAAAGTGACTTCTACAAGGCGCTGACCGAGCTTCGGCCCGTCTTGCGGCATGAAGAAGTCCTGATCCAAAGATCTTCGCAACGCCCACCGACAAACGCAGGCGTACCGACAGAGGCGCGGCCATGATACCGATTGCCGGTCTGGATACCTCAACGGCGCTGACCCTTGTGGATGCCACACGGGACCGGCAGATTGAGGTGCTGCGAAGCGCGCCCGAACACGCGCGTGCGATCACCGCGTTTCGGGAACGCATCGCAGATATCCAGACGGCAGAACAGCTGATCGACGACCGCGAGCTTTACGTGTTCGTCATGAAATCCTTTGATCTGGAAGATCAGATTTTCGGAAAAGCGCTCATCCAGAAACTGCTGGAAAGCAATGTCGATGACCGCACCGGCCTTGTGAACCGCCTGACCGACGCGCGTTTCCGCGAGATGCACGACACGCTCGGCTTTGGCGAAGACGGAATTGGCAACACCAACGTGCTGGACGCGCGTTGGCGTGAAGACATGGTTGATCGGTATCTAGAAGCGCAGTTCATCGCGGACGTTGCCGATCAGAACAACAATGTCGCCGCCGTGCTGGAGTTCCGCAACAAGGCGTCTGAAATCGAGACGCCGATCGATATTCTGAAGGACGCCGATACTGCGGCGTTCATTCGCCGCGCGCTGGGACTTCCCGACGCAATCGCGCAGGTGAACATCGACCGCCAAGCGGAACTCATCGCTTCGCGGCTCGACCTTGAGACACTGTCTGACCCCGAAGTGGTCGACAAGCTCGTGCGCAAGTATGTGGCGCTGAGCAACGTATTTGACACTCAGCAGGTGACGCAGAATGCCGCCGTTCAGCTGATGCAAAGCGCAGTGGTCGCCGGTGGATCGTTTCAACCGATCGCCTTGGATATCTCTGCGGTAAGCCGCCTTTCCACTCAAGCGCGTTCGCTTTGAACCCGGGAGGCACCATAGCACTAGTACAGAATGTCGGCCGGCTCTAACCAGAGCCCTTACGCACCAAAACCACAGTAGTCGCAGACGCGATGCGATCACCCCCGGCGACGACGCCGGACCTGCCAGAGCCGCCCGGTTCCGGCACGCGCTAGGGCTTTGCTTTCCGGTTGGGGAAGTGATGACGATGCTTTATTTTGAGTTGGACACCGGAGAAGCCGCTGTCGCACCGAATGCAAGCGAAATTGATAGCACCGCGCTTGGGGCACGGTATGTCAGTTATCGCAATGACGCTCGGTTTGAGGCCCATATCGACGAAATGGATCCGGGGCTCATTGTCTGGCCCGGTGGCGACCTTGCAGAACGCCGCGATGATCGGTTCGGCTTTGAGTATGACGACCTTTACAACGACACGGTCGATCGGCCTGGTCTGACAGAGATGATGGCGTTTGCGGTGTCACAGGATGCCGCCCTGTCGGTTGTCCTGCCGACCGTGCGATATCTTGGGCGTGAAAACGACCTCAGAAACGATGTCCAAGGGTTCATGGAAAAGCTCTTGGGCGGGGACTATGGCCCCTTGCCGAACGAACTGATCCTCGAAGTTGGGAGTGAATACTACGCCTACTTCGAAGACGGCGCGGAGAGCGCAGAAACTCACTACGCCACGCTTGCTGACATCATGGTCACAGAGATTGCATTGTCGTTGAACGATACGACGGTGAACCCAGGCGGTTTTGACGTGACGATTGCTGTTCAGGCCGGGCGTGAGTTGGCGCGGGATGCAGATATCCGTGATGGGCTCAGTGACTATGCGCTGCAAAACACCGAGATGGTAATCCATCATCGGTTCCCGGTTCAGACGCAGGGATTTGATGGCCGGATCGATGACCAGATAGAAATCAACGATGCTTGGGAGCAGGATGTCCAAGACGCCGGCGGTGATGAACCCGAGATGTTGGTTTCGGCTTGGAACGTGGCGCAAATCACACGCGGGTCTGCGCTGTCGATGTTTTTGAACGAGAACGATGACGTCGCTGAGAGCGATGTCGATCTTGAAGCGCGCAACCATGTCGAGTTCGAGAGATATTGGCAGTCGCTCCTTAAGGACTATGACTATGGCGCGCGCCACCCAGGCCTGATTTTGGAAGGTTTCTCCACTTTTGCCGAGGCTGGGATGGATGCTGGTGCCGTGTTTGGCGTTGACGTCATTCATCCGGGGCGCTTGTCCTGGCGGGACGAGCAGGGCGACGACCATCTGTTTGCCGGTGGCGAAATGCTCAAGATGATCTACGAAAGTGTTGAGGGCACGCGCGCGCTTGCCTCTGATGAAGACTATGATCGCACCGCATCCGCGACGACCTATGCGTTTGAAGGGGACGACAAGCTCGTTGTCTTTGTGGCTGCGGGTGCAGACGCGAGCACAGAGGTCGGGATAGAGATCGATGGTCTCGGCTCAGACTACGTTTCGGTGTTCGCAGATAGGCTTGCAATTGGTGAGAACGCGCATTGGATGACGGATTTTGGTATCGTTGATAACCCACATGTGGACGAAAGCCCCGAAGCCGGAACCTATGCGCCCGGGGCGCGCACTGAAGCCGAAGTTTCGGTCTATGACGACGCGGTCGTGGTGCAACTGGGCACGCATGAGGTGGTTCGGTTGGCCTTCGCGAAAACCACGGATGCCGCGCACGAGTTGAGCGAGGTGTCTGAGGGGGATGAGGTTTTGCTGCAACTCGCAGATCTGCCCGTGCTGACACCACCACCGGGTAGCGGTGTGGGCGATTTGGGACAATCTGCCTTGTCTGGCGAAGGTGAGGGGGAGCTAGATGCTGGTTGGGCAGGCGGAATGCTGGGAGGTTTGATTTTGCCCTTGCTCTTGCTTCTCCTTTGATTCGACGTGCGCAACAGCGGTTTCGCCGCTGACCATACGTTAACTTTTTCGGGCTGGCTCCACTCTTCTGTTTGGAGCGAGGGACGACAAAAAGCTAGGCGTTTTCGCTTGTATTCCGGTGCTGGGCTAGCAGAAGCACGAGTTGAGAGATCAGGGACACCTGTGACGGGTCCATCGTTCTTTGCAGAACAAAAAGAAGCTTTCGGCCGTCCTCGGTGGAAGACAAGTGATCCAGGCCGTTTGAAACGCTGCTTGTGTCAGGAATGACTTCGATCTCTGCAATCAGGCGTGATGCAGGTACACCCAGGGCATGTGATAGCTGCATGAGCCGGGACACGGACACCTTGTTTGTGCCTTCTTCGTATCGTTTGATTTGTTGTACCGATACTCCTGCGGCTGTCGCCAGATCCGCCTTGGTCAATCCGCCTTGCTTTCGGTAGCTGCGCAAGACCTCTCTGAGCGCCCGATCATATTCCGCGGGCGTCAATGGCGCCCCGATCATACGCTCCAAATTCTTCTTCATAGCAATCCCCTAGAACGTTTGGTCTCGGAAAGAGCGAAAGCCGCCTGCGCCGAAACCTACTCACAACACAACCACCACTTTCTTTGATGAACCCCGCTATAGGGTCTGTGGTGTATCACTCTTTTTGGTGTCGCACGCGACCAACATGCGGTGCCAATTTTCATCTTGCTGCGGCAGGTACCCCCCTCGGCCGACGAGCAGCACTCCGCATGAACGCAAAGGCCCAACACTCCGACAACGAGCGTTTTGTGCTGCGGCAGCGGCGTAAGCAATCTGTTAAATTTTTGACCAAATGGTAACATTTTTCATATGGTTCTGGATGACGTTTCACCCATTGGCATTGGATCGCCGGACACCCGGCGACGTCGTTTTGTCCACTCTTGAACAGCCAAGCAGCGATTTTCGCGCCCTTTTTGGTAGAGTGTCCCGCGTGGGCTGATTGTGTTGAAAGACTCTGCTTGAGCGACGCGTCGGCTGCTTATTCACTTCCCTTGAGGCAAGGGAGGTCTGGCGATGATGGAGCCAAGGCAGGTGGCGCAGAGCGCGCTGTTCTACGAGCTCTCGATCGAGGATCATGTGTCACCGGATCATGTGTTGCGCGCGATGGACCGGTTCGTCGATCTCGGCGACATGCGCCGACATCTGGCGCCGTTCTACGGCACGACAGGTAGGCCCTCGGTCGATCCCGAGCTGATGATCCGGATGCTGATCGTTAGTTACGCCTTTTGGATCCGGTCGGAGCAGCGGCTTTGCGAGGAGGTACATCTCAATCTCGCGTATCGCTGGTTTTTGTCGCCTCGATCTGAGCGATCCGGTGCCCGACCACTCGACCTTCTCGAAGAACCGGCATTGACGGTTCCGAGATAGTGACCTCTTCCGGCACCTGTTCGAGAGCGTCGTCGCCCGCTGTATCTCCGACGGCCTTGTCGGAGGTCAGACCTTCGCTTCGGATGCCAGCCTGATACGGGCGGATGCAAACAAGCAGTACGCAGCGGCCAAGGACGACTCAGGCCCTGTTCGCGACAGGGGACACCGTCAGAAAACGCCTCCATCGAGATGTTCAACGGGCGGTTTTGAGAAGAATTTGTGAGCAGACATTGGTTCATGGGCCCTGAAGATACGGCCGAAAAGTTGGAGGCTTGGCGTAGAGACTACAACGAAGAAAGACCGCACAGCGCCATTGGGAACAACGTCCCAGCAGCGCTGATGAAATTGTCAGACGCATCCAGCCCGTCTGTGTGATTAAAGTACGGAAAATCTAACCACAGGCGGGGACAATTCCGGTAGCACAGCAGAATGGCGGAAACTCTGATAACTGCCGAGCGCACGTTGGTTAGCACATCATGACCAGATATAGGTCAAGGGTGAGTTCCAATTGAGTTTTTGGCATCGGTCAAAACAATGCTTCATTGCCTGTTGTTAACCATCGACCTTGCCAAGTTAACCCGCCGTTAACCAGCGAAAGCAACCTCCCCAAGGCGCACCTTTGGAGACAGAGCATCGTTGCAACTATTGGAATGGTTTAATCAGACGTCTGAATTTGCCACAGACGGAATCATTGTATTTGAAGATGGGCCACAGCGAACAGTCTTCTGCAATGATGCGTTTTGCGAGCAATCCGGCTACGCGCGAAACGAAGTGATAGGTCAACCGCCGCACTTGTTTCTTGGGAGTAGCTCAGATGAAGGGACCAAACCTCTAATAGCAGGCACGCCGACCGCCAAACAAAGAGTTTTCAAGCGCCTCCAGAATTTTCGAAAAGACGGTAGACCGTATCTTGTGAACCTTGCACTGCAACGGGTCGCCTGCGCTAGTGAGCGAAAACAGTATTGGATTGGTCTTCAAAATGATCTTTCTAGGACTGAAAGTAACGAGCACAGACTTGCTATGGCTCAGACAGAGGCAGGGCTGTTTGAAAAGCGTTTGTGGGACGCAATTGAAGCCCTTCCAGATGCGTTTGTCATGTACGACAAAAACGACCGTCTCATCGCATGTAATGACAAATATAGAGAATTCTACGCTGCTTCCGCGGACGCAATTTTTCCCGGTGCACACTTTCAGGATATCGTGCTTTGTGGCATCAAGAACGGCCAGTATCCGGAAGCTGTGGGGCGCGAAGAAGAGTGGTTGGACGAGTGGCGCGCCCGGCACAGAAAACCGGCACAACCCATTGAAAGACAGTTATCAGATGACCGTTTCATTGTGCTGCATGACGTCATCACGGACAACGGGGATTTGGTTGGGCTCCGCACGGATGTAACAGAACTTCACAAGCAAAAGAAACAGCTCGAAGAACAGATGAAGTTCGTTGAGTTGTTGCTCAACCGAAACCCGGCTATCGTCATGTCACAAACCCGGAATTGGGCAATCCAAACCTGCTCCGATGCGTGGACCCAACAGTTTGGGTACAGCCGGGAAGAAACTGTCGGTCGCGATCTTACGGACTTTATGCCGACAGAGGATGCGAAGGTAAGCAAGACGTTCCGTGAAAGTGACCTTCTGGGTAGCTCCGGTCCTCCAATCGTCAAAAACGTCCTGACTTTGCTGACCAAGCAAGGCGAAAGGCGGTCTGTCGAGCTTCAGTCGATCATCGAAAACGAAGATGGCGATTGGCGCAACATCATCGCCATGACCGACATATCACCGATTGTGCGCGCCAGAGATGAACTCCAGCGGCTCGTTGAGAATGATGAGCTCACCGGTCTGAAGTCCAGACGAGGGCTTCGGCGCAGATTCACAGATGGTGAGAGAAAAACTGACTACGGATTCTTTCTCATCGATCTTGACTACTTCAAATCTGTAAACGACGGGTATGGCCATGAGGCGGGCGACCGGCTTTTGCAAGCCGTAGCAGACAGTCTTGTTGACATTACGGAGACCGTTGGCTGCCCATTTAGACTTGGCGGTGAAGAGTTTGCCGTCGTCCGCCCCTGGGACGGGTGGGCCGAAGCTGCGTTGTTCGCGGAAGAGCTTCGCAGGAAACTCGAACAAGCCTCAGTCTTGTTTCAAGGCAAACTTATCCAGCGCACAGCCAGTATTGGTTACATTGAGGTTAAGGAAAACGACGAGCTTTCGACAGCGATGCACCTGGCAGATCTTGCGCAGCGCGAGGCCAAATCGTCAGGGCGAAACAAGTCGCTGCCGGCGGACGCGGAGATGCTGCGTTCGTTGGAGCGGCGAGGCGCCTTCATCGGAATTGACCACATTCAGGCGGCTCTGGACGCAGGCGAGTTCTACTACGACGTTCAGCCGATCGTACATGCTGGCAATGACCGCATCGCCGGGTTTGAGGCTCTAATTAGATGGCAAAAACCCAATGGCGATATCGTAATGCCGGACATGTTTATAGAGCCATTGCATGAAGTTGTGCGTCAGCCATTTTTTGGAAAGCTGAAAAATGAACTTCGCGTTGATGTTGTCAAAAGCTTGGCTCAGTTCAAAGGCCGATATGTTGGGTTCAACTTTGTGCTTGAAGAGATTGCACATCCAGGTGCGGCCGAGAAGATCTACAAGGCATTTTGCGGAACGATCGAGGAAAGTAACATCCGAATACTCATCGAAATCTCTGAGCGAGCTTTTCACTCGCGCGTGGACTCAGAGATGCTTATCGGCGAGTTGGAGAAATTACGCGATATGGGCTTTCTCATAGCGCTCGATGATTTCGGTGTTGAATCCAGTAACATACAGAGACTGCAACAATTCCCAATCGATGTCGTGAAACTCGACAGAAGCCTAATTCGCGAGCTGGTCGACAACGAACGACAGCGAACAACGGTTTTTTCCATTGCACGCATGATCGAGAACCTTGGACTAACGTGCATTGTCGAGGGCGTCGAAACAGAACAGCAGGCCCAAATGCTTCAAGAGATGGGGCTAGTCGTCCATCAGGGCTTCTTTCACGCGAGACCAATGTCGCCTGAGGCAATTGTTGCACGTCAGCAGGACAAAGGCGGCCAACCCGACGCGGTTCACGGCGACGCAAGCGCACCTTGCGGTGTGTCGAACCCTACGCCCAAGGCACCGCGTCAGGGCGCTGACCCTGAACCCAACTCTCCCACATCGCCCGACGAAGAAGCTCAAACCCCTCCAATTGTAGAGCGACCGGCGCTGGATTGATCGCGCACGCGAGATCGCTCGACAGCCGCGCGCATAAGCAAATTCTCTTCGACAGAAAGCGCAATTTCGATGGAACAATCACTAGCATTGACCGCATCGGCATTGTGGATCTCTTTTGCGTTCTTCGCACAAGGACTGTCGCAAGGCGCGTCGCGGCTTCTAATCTGGTCAACGTTTGCGGTACTGATGTGCTATTTTGGATGGCGCGTCGCCTTCACTATTCTTCCCTTCTGGCACGACGCGGACATCTTCGTGGTTTGGGTCCTGATCTTCCTGGCCGCTGAGATTCTCAGTGTCGCGGATTTCCTTCAATGCTGTGCATTCAAAAGCTTGTCCTCCGCGCACCAAAAAACGACTCGTCACCGCGTGCTACCCAGGTTTTCGGCTAAGCGGCATCGGTCGACGGTTGATCTGCTTATTCCGACTTATAGCGAACCGGTTGAACTGCTGCGCAAGACTCTGATCCGAGCGAAAGAGATCGATTATGATCACCTGACCATCAATTTGCTGGACGATGCGCGAAGAAATGAAGTCAAAGAGCTGTGTCGTGAGCTTGGCGTCACCTACTTCTCGCGCGCCGATAACGTCGGCGCTAAAGCCGGCAATATGAACAATGCCTTGCCGCAACTAAAGGGTGAGTTTCTGGCAATTCTCGACGCCGACTTCTTGGCATTTGAGAACTTTGCCAAAGCAGCACTTCCCTATTTCGATGATTCAGCTGTGGGATGCGTGCAATTCCCGCAGACGTTCTACAATCCTGATCCGTCTCAGATTAACTCAGGGCTTTTTGCGACGTTCAAAGACGAGCAATGGCACTGGTTTCGGCGGGTCCTTCCAGAGCGCGACCTCTTGGACCTCGCCACGTCTTGCGGAAGTTGTTCGTTTGTCCGTCGGTCTGCTCTTGAGGCGATCGGGGGGCGGTTTCCTGAAGAGACGATTACCGAGGATTTTGACCTGTCACTTCGGTTCTTGGAACGAGGTTTCGTAACGCGGTACGTAAACGAGACTGTCGCGATCGGGCTGTCCCCGTTCACAACGCAAGACTTCTTCAAGCAACGTCAAAGGTGGGCGCTTGGCAATCTTTCTGCGTGGCGTCGCGCGTTTTTGTCCAGAAAGAAGATCAGGCTTTATGAACTGCTGCTGATTTTTGAATGGAGGATTGTGAGTCTACCTGCCCGTGTTGTCACCTTCCTGGGTCCGGTCGTCGTCCTGCTGTTTGACCTGTGGCCGCTCAAAGTCACATCCTTTTCTGAGTATGCGCTGTTCACGGTTCCGTTTATCTTCCTGCTCTGCTCGTTTGAGGCCAGCAGCGGCCCGCGATCTGCTTTCGGGTTTATTGCATCCCAAGCTCGGACGATTGGAGTTGCTTTGGTTTTAGGCGTGCAATTCCTTCTTACACCATTGGTGAGCAACAAGCTCGGGTTCAGCGTAACACCCAAGACCGCCGGAAAGCAGGGTGCAGATCGCTTCTTCATGATCATTTTCTTGAGCGCTCTCCTTTCCGCAGGTGCGCTTGCGGTCGGACTGTACCGCTACGCAGAGGCGGACGCGGTCTCACACACACTGGAAGTCGTATTGGCATGGCAAGCATACAACTTGTTGCTTGTTTCAGTCGCGACTTGGATGTTCAGACCAACCGTAGCCAAACGTATGAGCGAACGGTTTTTGCCGATTGATTGTCTGGAAGTGGACGTCGCAGATACGAAAGGTGCCTTCGTAGCGACGGCAGACACTATTGACGTGTCAGAAGGAGGAATGAGACTTCGCTCACAGCAGGCTCTGAATAGCGAACGATACAAAGTGCTATTTGACAACGAATGGGCCGATGTTGAAGTCCTTCGATGTGTTAGAATAAGCGCGAGTGAATGGCACATCTCCTTGGTGTTTTCGGACCCCAACGCTGTATCTGACCATATTGTAAGGCTGATCTACTCGCAGAGCTTTAAAGCAGAGATCCTTTGAAGTGCGTGCTGTGTAGCCGAAGCGCGCACAGGTCTGACAAGTCTCTCTGGACGTGTCGCGGTTTGATGCCGCTCCTTTGATAGAATGTATTGCGGCTTTGCTTGGTTCCGGATTTCTGTCTCATCTCCACTCCCGGGTGGTTACGATGTGCCAGAAACCCTCCCTTATCAAATCGACCTAAACTGTCCCAATGGTGCTGACGTCGGACAATGGGCGCTGCGAGTAGAACGATGGATAGGAACGCGAAAATTCAAGTCGCTCAGTCCGGTACACCAACTTCTGCTAAAGCGGCCAGCCATCGGTCACGCGGCGCGGCAACCGTCCAATTCCGAGCATTGGTTTCAACTTCTCGCGCAAGCGTCCAATCCGGGTATCGCTCGAGAAACGACCGGGCCGCCATCTGAGCCGCCACGCGGTCCTGAAGACACAAATGAACGACCGAAAGCAGCTTCAGCGCCTCAGGTGGGATCACAGGGATCGCCTGCAGGACGTCCAATGCGCCCTCGCAATCGTTGCCCTGCCATGCGGACCAGGCGCGCATCCAAAGCGTCACGGTATCCTGGATCGGGTCGATGCGTGCGACGCGTTCCAGCACCCTATGCACATCGTCGAGACGGTCGGAATAGATATAGGCCTGCGCCAGCGCGTTCAAAACGGTGATCGACGATGGGTTCAACGCAGCCGAGACTTCTAAAGCCGCGACTGATCGCTCGATCTCACCCTGCTGCATCAGCACCCGGCCCAAAGCGAAATGTGTGATGTAGTTCTGCGGAGCCAGTTCCACGGCGCGCCGCGCGAGCGTCTCTGCCTCGGTGAGCAGGTCTTCGGTGCTTTCGCCCGACCAGCCGAAGCGCACACCGATCCTCAGCATCAATGCGCGGCCGACATATCCCCATTCCGACTCCGGGAACCTTTCAATCGACTCCTGCGTCAGGGCGAGCGCATCGATCCAGCGGTCCGGGCCCGGCGCGGATTGAAACAGCACCCGAACGCGCTTGTCGAGGATCAGCGCATCGACCTGGCCTTCGGGCCGCGCCGCCGCCGCGTTGATTGCGACGACCGAACTGCTGATGGCGTGCGCGACGCGGTAGGCAATCGTGTCGTTGACGTCGAACATGTCCTCGAGCGGCACCTCGAAACGATCGACCCACACATTGGTGAGATCGCTGGCATCGATCATCTGAACCGAGATGCGCAGAGTGCCATTTTGGACAACATGGCTGCCTTGCACGAGGAAATTCGCGCCCAACTGCTCTGCGATGTCGCGCAGCGGTGCCGATGTATCCCGAAAGCCGAAGCTCGAATGGCGGGCGATCACGTCGAATTCGGAGTAACGTGCCAATGAATTGATGATGTCTTCGCTGACGGAATCCCCAAGGGGCAGCGCAGGGTCCGAAGGTCCAAGGTCCTCAAATGGCAGGACCGCAATTACGGATCGCGAAGACAAGCGATGATCGGCCCCTGTGGCCCAAAGAACCGCGAGCGCCAGCATGCCCAGGGCGGCAGCGACGCCCCCGATGGTCCACCAACGACTGTGCGCCGTGGCCGCCACTGGCGGTTGCGCCTCCGATACCGCCAGTCTGTAGCCCCTGCGCGGGATCGTCTCGACGATGGTTTTATCGCAGTCGCCAAGCGCCCTTCGAATTTCCGCGATGCATTGCGCCAGGCCTTCATCCCCACCCTGTCGTTCCTGCCAAATCTCAGCCACAAGGGCCGCACGCTCGACCACTTCGTTTGGCTTCGACGCCAGCAAACGAAGTACTTCGCGCGCCTGAAATCGCAGCGGTATCTGGTGTCCCCGCGCATCGGTGAGACCGCCTTTTTCAAGATTGATCGAGATGTCACCGAGCTGAATTTCAGAACTCTTCATGATTTCTAATTTGCACGAAATGGCGATCGTCACCTGCAATGACCCTACAGCATTGTACGATAGCGGCCAAACCGCCCGGGGATGTCGCATCGAGAGCTGAGCCAAATCAGGAGAGGTCTCATGAATATATCACAGCGCGCCGACACCAGGTTGCCGTCCCTTGCCGCCGTCGCAGCAGGCGTTGGGATCGCTTTATTTGGACTGGTGAACAGCGCGGCAGCAGACACACTTCCCATGAGCTGGGTTCCACCCAGCGGCATGGAACCAGGGCCCATCGACGGCACCGAGGCGCTCCTGCACAGAAGCAGTGCCGGTATCTCCGCGCAGCTTCGCACCACGGGTCTGACGCCGGGACATGTGGTGACGCTTTGGGTTGTGGCAATCCAGAACCCTGACCTGTGCGCCGCAAACCCGTGCTCACCCGTTGAGGCGATGGGTGAAGGCGTTGCAATGAACACGGTCGCGATAAATGGCGGCGGTGCCGTCGTGGATGCAGAGGGCGCGGTCAGGATTTCGAGTTTCCTGCCGTCGGGTGCGGTCACCGGCAACATGTTCGACTCAAACCTCGACGCTCCGGAGACAACCGAAGTCCATCTTGTGCTTCACGATCACGGACCGATCATTGCAGGCGAAGAAGCGGATATGCTTGGGTCGTATCGCGGTGGCTGCACCGATGAGAGCATTCCGCCCTACTACCCCGCTAGTGCGATGACTGACGGGCTCCCCGGGCCAAATAGTTGCAATACGGCGCAAGTCGCACTTTTCGTGCCCAGCGACAGCATGAATTGAACGGCGTTGAAACGTGTAGGTGCCGCACCGGCATGGAGCGGCACCTCAGAGCGGCGTCATGCCTTGGTTCAGTGCCTTGAAAGATGCACGTCAACAGATTTGCGCCCGAACAACGTCCGGGCGTTACAGCAGGGACACCAGACCTCAAGACGAACCATCGGCCGCTTCGTCCACGGTCGAGACTTGGAGCACGCGAGTGCCCACGACGGCTCCTCACGGCTGCAGTCGCCAGCGACGAGAGGAATCCGATGTCGCCGAGGCGACACCTTTCCCACTACTCGATCCCCAATTCGGCCAAAAGCCGAGCCATTTCGGTGTGCGCACCGGACAGCACAATGGGTGTGCCGTGATAGCTCGAACGGGCTTGGGGATCAGCGCCTGCCTCCAGAAGCGCCCGCACACCGTCGGCGTTGGCAGCAAAAACGGCCAAGTGCAGCGCTGTTGTCCCATCGGCGTCAGCAGAATCTATGATGGCGCCTGCGTCCAGTAACGCGTCGATCGCGTTGCGGCCCCCAGATTGCGCCGCCCAATGGAGGGCGAACGGACCGCGATCGTGCGTTGCGTGCGCATCGATGGATGCCCCAAACTCAAGAAGGACCGAGACCACATCACCGTGATCGTTCAACGCGGCGAAATGAAGAGGTGTGCCGTATCCCCCTGATCCCACGGACACGTCAGCGCCCGCCACGATCAGACTACGCACCATGGTTTCTTGTCCGCTAGACGACGCCATCTGAAGCGGGGTTAATCCTGCAGGCGGTGCACCCCTGATGTCGATTTCTGCGCCCGCGGCTACTAGTGCCTCTGCAGCGTCCACATGACCTCGCGCGGCTGCCCAATGAAGAGGTGCCCCGACCACGTTGTCCAACGCGTTTGGATCCTGGCCAGCGGCTACAAGAATACGAATGGCTTCTGCGTCACCGATACTTGCGGCTCTGTGGAGATCCTGAGCGACGACCGGACCCGTCACTACTATCAGCAACGCAATAAGCGCCAAGAGGCGGTGCAGCGCAAGCTGACACTTGTTCGTTGCGCGCCTAGGCCAAGAGTTCGTCACGGCTAATTCATTTGCGCGGTGGCATGGGCGTACGCATGTTGTTCGATTGATGTTCATAACCCACCTCCGGGACGCAGCGGACAATACCAGAATCCCAGGTTAACTGGAACACGGCGGAGTCAACGCAAGCTCCAGTCTTGTTGGTTGGTAGAGTTGCGGGAAAGCTATCGCGGATTTACTGTGAAAGACGGCATCGTCCGCAATGCCGTCATCTGGAATGCTCGAATGCCGTAAGTTCGATGAACGTCTGCTTTGGGGAACGCTGCGGTGCAGCGTCGATAACCGAAGCAAAGGTCCGGTTTTGGCCGTCCCTGAGGACGGCCCAAGTCATTAGATTTCAATGGCCTCTGCAATCGCAAGAGCATCCTCAAGCTCGACGCCGAGGTATCTGACGGTGCTGTCCATCTTCGTGTGGCCCAACAGCAGCTGGACTGCACGCAGGTTGCCCGTCTTTTTGTAGATCTGCGTCACCTTCGTGCGCCGCATCGAGTGCGTGCCGTATGCGCTCGCTTCCAGGCCGATCGACGTCACCCAATCACGGACAATCCGCGCATATTGGCGGGTCGAAATATGCAGCCGCTCGTGGAACCGGCCGGGCCAGAGGTATTCGGATCCGACCATCAGCGGGTCCTGCATCCACCTTCCGAGTGAGGCTCGGGTGCCTTCCGAGATTTCGAAGCGGACAGGTTTCTGCGTCTTGCTCTGCAGAACCGACGCACGTTCCTTGATCTGGCCAGACGCCATGACATCGACGACCTTTATTTTCACCAGATCGCAGCCACGCAGTTTGCTGTCGATGGCCAGGTTGAAGAGCGCCAGGTCACGATGGTTCTCGGCCAGTTAAAGTCGAACTCGGATCGTCCAGACGTGCTTTGGCTTCAGCGGTCGTTTCTGGCCAACGATACGTCCTTTGTTCCAAGCTGGGCGAAGCGCGCGAATGGCCTGTAAGTTTGGTGTTTCCATGACTGATCCTCCGATCCGCCATGCCCTCCTCAAGCGACAACCCGACGTTGACAAGGCACGATATCACGGGATTGCTGCGCTGCCTCCG
>JBCBWQ010000200.1:0-4785 GCA_039817025.1 Pseudomonadota bacterium
CTTCGGAACTTGAAGGCGGGCCTGCCTCTTATCAAGAACAACAGATCGGCCAATATTAGTCCCTGCTGACAATCCGGCTCGGGCCACTCAAAGCGCCCACGCCATTTAGGGGAGGGGCCAATGGCCATGCGCGTTGCGATCCAGATGGATCCGCTTGAAACCGTCGATATTGACGCTGATACGACCTTTGCCCTGGCGGAGACCGCGGAGGCGCGTGGCGCTCAGATCTGGACCTATGGGCCGCAGGACCTCACCTATGCGGAAGGGCGCGTTACGGCGCGCGCCCGGCCAAGCACCGTTCAGCGGATCAAGGATACGCCCGCTGTCTTTGGCTCAGCAGAAGTCCTTGATCTTCGTAACGATGTCGACGTTGTCCTCATGCGCCAGGATCCGCCCTTTGACATGGCCTACATTACCGCGTGCCATATCCTGGAGCTGTTGGCGCCTGATACGCTGGTCTTGAACGAACCGTCCCACGTTCGCGGTTGGCCGGAAAAACTGTTTCCGCTCCTTCACGCAGATCTCATCCCGCCCACTTTGATTTCGCGGGATACGGCCGCAATCGGTTCTTTCCGCGCGCGGCACCAAGACATCATTCTGAAGCCGCTATACGGCAATGGCGGCGCAGGTGTTTTCCGGGTGAAGCCGGAAGACGGGAACTACACGTCATTGCTGGAAATGTTCCTCGAGCGGACCCGTGAGCCAGTGATCGCTCAGGCTTTCCTTCCGGCGGTGTCTGAGGGCGATAAGCGTGTCATCCTGATTGATGGGGAGCCCGTTGGCGCGATTAACCGCATCCCTAAGTCGGGCGAGACGCGGTCCAATCTCCATGTTGGCGGAACGGCTGCGCCTGTTGATCTCACGGAGGCTGACAAAGCCATTTGTGCAGCCATCGGTCCGGCCCTGAAGGCAGGTGGGCAAGTGCTTGTCGGCATAGACGTGATCGGTGGCCGGCTTACAGAGGTCAACAACACCTCACCGACCGGCGTTCAGGAACTCAAACGGTTCAACGGCGTCGATGCGCCGGCCCTGTTCTGGGATGCTGTGCAGTCGAGACTTGCGACAACGGAATGAGACCTGCAATATTGTAATCATGAAGACAGCCGCCCTGACCGCTTTCGCCGCCGCGCTTGCCTTTGCTGGCCCGGCTGTTTCACAGACCGCCGACGAGACTCCCCCGCCGACACAGGCGTCATCGGATTCAAGCGGCTTCAATTTGAAAATGCCGGGCGAAGCGGATGCGAATGACGGATATGGCGGGTTCAATCTCGCCCTTCCGGGCGACGATACTTCGGGCGTGATGCTTCCGACCGATGCGCGCAGCACGAATGCGTTTGAAGACCTTCCGAGTTTTGAATCAGAGGCGCCTGCGGCTCCTCCCGAGGACGATATCATCCGTCTCGAAGACTAGGCTATAACGTTCTTTCTTTGTTCCGGTAGCTGTGTTAAGCCGATCCTGCTGGTAAGGGGAGGCGCAGTTGGTCAGCCGGATCACAACATTCTCGTTTGAAGGCGTCGACGCAAAACCTGTAGATGTACAGGTCCAGCTCACCGGCGGCGGGCCTCACTTCGCGATTGTAGGATTACCGGACAAGGCCGTGGCGGAGAGCCGTGAGCGGGTTCGGGCCGCCTTTGCGGGCATTGGCCTCGCCCTGCCTCCGAAGCGGATCATTGTAAATCTCGCGCCAGCGGATCTTCCCAAGGAAGGCAGCCACTATGATCTGGCTATCGCGCTCGCCATGCTTGCCGCCATGGGGGTGGTCGCGCCGGATGCGCTCGACGGCCACGCGGCCGTCGGAGAGTTGGCGCTTGATGGTGCGCTCGGGGAGACGCTTGGCGTTTTACCAGCTGCCATGGCCTGCGTCGGCATGGATTTGACATTGGTCTGCCCCGACGTGTGTGGTCCTGAAGCGGCTTGGGCAGGAGGTTCGGCCGTTGCGGCGGGTAATCTCATGTCGCTGATCAATCATTTTGCGGGCCGCACGCGCCTTTCCGCGCCAAAAGCCGGAGATCTTGCAGAACCTATGGCTGGCCCAGACCTTCGGGATGTTAAAGGGCAAGACGGAGCAAAGCGCGCGCTCGAAATCGCCGCGGCCGGCGGGCACAATCTCCTGTTTTGCGGCCCGCCGGGCTCGGGCAAATCGATGCTGGCCCAGCGTCTTCCGGGTTTGTTGCCGCCTCTGTCGCCAAGAGAACTTCTGGAAACCAGCCAGGTGCAATCGGTTGCAGGTCTGCTTGAACGCGGTCGCTTGTCCCGGCAGCGGCCTTTTCGAGCGCCTCATCATTCAGCGTCGATGGCCGCCCTGGTGGGGGGCGGAATTCGCGCTAAGCCGGGCGAGGTTTCGCTTGCTCACCACGGCGTCCTGTTTCTCGATGAGCTGCCGGAGTTCAACACGCAGGCGCTGGATAGCCTTCGCCAGCCGCTGGAAACAGGCGAGGCGGTTGTTGCCCGTGCCAATCGGCATGTTCGTTATCCAGCTCGATTTCAGTTGATCGCCGCGATGAATCCCTGCCGCTGCGGCGGTGGGCCTGGAGCCGCTGCCTGCCGCAAAGGGCCACGGTGCGCGGCGCAATACCAGGCACGCCTTTCGGGGCCGTTCCTGGACCGCATTGATCTGTTCTTCGACACGCCGCCTGTCACTGCCGTCGATTTATCGCTTCCGCCGCCAACCGAAGGCACAGCTGAGGCCGCTGCACGAGTAGCATCGGCCCGGGAGGTTCAGGCGTCGCGTTACGCTGATGCATCGGAGGTGGGGCGCCGGCCGCTGAACAGCGATGCAAGCCCAGACGCCCTAGACCGCAGCGCCAAGCCTGATGAAGCAGGCCAGGCCTTGCTCGCCGAGGCAGCGACAAAACTCCACCTCACAGCGCGCGGTTATCACAGGGTCCTGAAAGTGGCCCGTACGATCGCTGATCTCGATGGCACCACCGGTGTTGGTCGTTTGCACATTGCCGAGGCGCTCGCTTATCGCCGGCGGGAACCAGGAGCCGAGCCGCCGCGCGCCAATCCGGCGACGCAGAACCGGTTGGTTTATTAAGTCTTTGCTCAGCCCATCGCGCGAAGATGTTCCCATGACCGATACGCCCCGCGACCTCAGCGCTGAAGCTGCCTTTCTCGCCACGACAAGCCATGAAATCCGGACGCCTTTGAACGGAATTCTCGGTACCGTCTCCCTTCTCCTTGAAACGGATCTCCAGCCGGCTCAGCGCGAATATGCTGAAACCATTCGGGAAAGCGGTTCCCGGCTCCTCGATCTGTTGAACAATGTGCTCGATTATGCGCGGCTCGATTCAGCCGGAATCGAGCTGGAAGAGGAGGTGTTTGACCCTTGCGAAGTTGCCCGCAATGTCGTCGAGCTCCTGGCACCTCGAGCCCATGCGGATAATCTCGACATCGCTGTACGCGTGCGCGCGAGTGCGCCTCGGCAGGCGCTCGGCGACTCTGGACGGGTCCAGCAGATCCTGTTCAATCTTGTCGGCAACGCACTGAAGTTTACCGAACGCGGCGCGGTCCTTGTCGATGTAGGCAGGTCGGAGAAGGGCGTGCGCTATGACGTCGTTGACACTGGCCCCGGCATCAAACCCGAGGACCGAGACCGGCTTTTTGCAGCTTTCAAACAATCCGAGGCCGCAGACGCCCGCAAGGATGGCGGTGTCGGGCTCGGTCTTGCGATCGTCAGCCGGCTGGCCGATGCCCTGGGCGCTGCGATCACGGTCAATGGGACGCCTGGACTGGGCGCGATTTTCTCCATCGACCTCCCCGTCAAGCAGGTCGCAGGCACCAAGGCCGCGCCTGAAAAAATGCTCGGTCGGATCGGGCTCGCTGGGCTTGGGCCCGCCACGCACCTTGCCGCTTCCGAAGCGCTCTCATCGGTAGGATATGTCCCCGTTGCCATGCACGGAGAAGGCGATTGCGATGTCGACGCCGTGCTCGCAGGCGCAGACCTCCCACCCGCAGAGGCGTCCGTTTTATTCGACAGGTATCCAAGTCTCATCGTTATTCGCCCGGAAGATCGCAGCGCCATTCCGGATTTTCGCGCCCGGGGAGCCTCAGGATGGCTTGTACGGCCCATTCGGTCCCATTCGCTGGTTGAGCGGATCGGCCTCGTGCTGCACGGCGGCGATGCAAGCGTCGAAGAAGACACCCGGGCACCGGCCGCGAGAACCGGCCAGGAAGTCCTTGTGGCCGATGACAATCCGGTCAATGCGTTGATCGCTCGGCGTGCCTTGGAATCGGCAGGATTTCGCACCAGTGTGGCGCACACGGGCAGCGAAGCCGTGGAGATCGCCATGTCGAAGCCAATCAGCCTCATTCTCATGGATTTGCGCATGCCGGTGATGGACGGCTTTGAGGCGATGCGCCGCCTGCGCGAGCTTGGAGAAACAACACCCATCATTGCTGCATCTGCTGACATTTCACCTTTGATCGAGCGCCGCGCCCGCGAGTGCGGAGCCGATGCTGTCGCCGCCAAGCCGATTGATCCGATCACGCTGCGCCGTCTTGCTGAACGCTGGGCGAAGCCGCCTGAGAAACAGGCAGGCGCCGCATGACGACGGCGAACACGTCGGCTCAGGAGGGACGCAGCCTCAGCGAGGCGCTCGCAGCATTCCGCCAGCCGAAAATGGCCATGATGCTCGTTCTGGGCTTCACGGCAGGTCTGCCTTTCCTTCTTTATTTCAGTACACTGTCAGTTTGGCTCGAGCGCTCTGCCATCGAAGAAGCCCTGATTGGTTTTTTCTCGTGGTTCGGCCTCGCCTACTCATTTAAATTCCTCTGGGCTCCCC
>JBCBWQ010000201.1:0-4764 GCA_039817025.1 Pseudomonadota bacterium
TCGTTCTGGCGGCATCGCTTGTCATGGCGCTTATCTTCCAGCCGGGCGCGTCGAGCGGGTCGCCTTCTGCGCCGGAGACGGCGGCGAGGTCATCTGCGCCGTCCTCATGCGCGCGGCCACCCACGACGGAGCCAAGCACCGGCAGGAAGATAAGCGCCATGACAAGCGATGCCGCCAGAACGAAGATCAGCGTGATCGGAAGGTAGGCCATGAACTTGCCGACCATGGAGTCCCAGAAGAGGAACGGGAAGAAAGCGGCGAGCGTGGTGGCCGAGGAGGCCACGATCGGCCAGAACATGCGCTTGGCAGCCATGGCGTAGGCGTCGCGCCGGTCCAGCCCTTCGGCCATTTTCCGGTCTGCGTATTCGACGACGACAATCGCGCCATCGACGAGAATGCCCACCGCGATGACCATGCCGAACATGACCATCATGTTGATGGTGTAGCCAAACACGCCCAGCAGCAGGAATGCCATCACGAAGGATCCGGGAATGGCGAGGCCCACCATGGCTGCCGAGCGCAGACCGAGGGCGGCGACCACGATGATCATCACAAGCACCACGGCGACCGCGATCGAAGCCTGGAGCTGGCCAAGCTGCTTGTCGATCATCTCAGACATGTCCGAGGTCAGGCTGGCCTGTACGGTCGCGGGCCAGGCGGCTTCGGAGCGTTCGACGATTTCGTGGACCTCGGCGACCGTGTCGAGGATGTTCGCACCGGTGCGCTTGACGATCTGGATCTGCACGGATGGTTCGCCATTGAAGCTCGCATAGACCTCGCGGTCCTTGAAGGTGCGGCGCACGTCCGCAACGTCTGCAAGGGTGACAACGGCATCGCCCGATTGCTTGATCGGCAGGTTGAACGCGTCTTCGGCGGTCTTGATGAGGCCGGGGACTTTCACAGGGAAGCGGCCTTCGCCCATATCGATGCGACCTGCGGGTACGAGGCGGTTATTATTGGTCACCGCTGCGGCGATTTCCTGATAGGACAGGTTGTAGGTTTCAAGCTTTGCCGGATCGACGATGATTTCGAGGACTTCCTCACGCTCGCCCGACAGCCTGGCTTCGAGCACACCTTCCAGCCCCTCCACTTCGTCCTGCAGCTCACGGGCAAGACGGTAGAGGCCGCGCTCCGGCGCCTCGCCATAGATGTTGATGACGAGGATCGGGAAAAGGGCAGCGTTGATCTCTGTGATCACCGGCTCAAGCGCTTCTTCTGGGAAGTCGCGCTTGGCGAGGTCGACCTTCTCGCGCACGTCCTGGACGGCCTGGTCCTGATCGAAGGTGACTTCGAATTCGAGGATAACCTGACCGGCCCCTTCGAGCGCAAAACTGTCGATCTGCTTGAGCCCTTCGATGCCTTGGACTTCGCTCTCAATGGGGCGAACGATCAGGCGCTCAACGTCCTCAGGCGATGCGCCTTCCAGCGGAACAGTGACGCCCACGAAGGGGATTGGCACATCCGGGTCGGCTTCCTTGGGTAGAGTGCGATAGGTGGCCGTGCCTGCGATCAGGGCGACCACGAGGATGGCGAGCACCATCCTCGACAGATTTATCGCACCATCGATCAATCCATTCATGGCTAGCCGTCCGTCCTCTGGCTTGGCGACACTTTCACGCCGTCGCGCACATAGTCCTGTCCGGCGGCAACGAGATCCACCGGGCTCGGCAAGCCCGTGACCCAGACGCCTTCACCGGCATCGTCGATGATGCTGACTTCGGAAAACCGCACAGTGTCCGTGGTGTCCACATGGCGCACGCCAACCCGGCCATCATCGCCAAGGACAAGCAGCGCCGGTGTCAGCTGGATCGCTGGGGCTTCGCCGAGTTCGAGGGTGAGCTCAGCCGTAAGGCCCGCGGAAACGGCATTGTCCGGATTGGGCGCTTCGGCTTCGATCCGGAAAGTGCGGGTCAGCGCGTCTGCGCTGCGAGAGACAAAGCGCACCGCGCCGTCGAGGGTGCGCCCGTCCGACAGGGCAATTCGTGCGGGTTGGCCGGGGGCCATGGCGGCAGCTTCGGTCTCGGTCACGTTCACCGCTATGATGATGGGATCGAGATCGACAAGTTCAGCGCAAGCCTCGCCCGGGGCGAGATAATCGCCTTCATCGGCAACGCGCCGCTCAAGCACCCCAGCGAAAGGGGCGCGCAGGCGCGTGCGACCAAGCTCGACATTGGCGGCGTTGAGCGCTGCTTCGGCCGCATCGAGCGCCGCTTTCGCAGCGGCGGCCTGGTTCGGCGAGGTCCAGCCCTTTTCAGCGAGTTCGCTGGCGGCTTCGTATTCAAGGCGGCTGGCATCAACGGCGGCGGCGGCTTCGGCCTTGCGGGCTGCGCGGGAGTCGACACCCAGGCCACACAGAAGCTGTCCCTTGGACACCACATCGCCGTCCTTGGCCGGAGTCGACACGACGGTTCCAGCGGTCTCGGCGCGAACCGTGACGGCGCGGTCGGCCGCCGTGCTGCCTTTGAAGGTGGCAGAGATCGCATGGGGTTCTGCGGTCAGGCGCGTCACCACGACATCGGGAATGGCCTCGCGCTCTGCGGCAGAGGCTTCGGAAGCATCAATGGGGGCGGGCTCGCCCGTGCGCAGGATGGATCGGATCAGGAAGTATGCAACGAGCGCCAGCAGGATAAAGCCTGCCGTTGCAACGGATCGGGACACCTTGAAAGGCATATTGTTCTCACAGCTCTAAAACAGCCGCCCGAAAACTCGCGCGTGTGCGGCATCACTATAGCCTTAACCATACAATGTTGCGATTGCGAAAACCCCTCGCGCGAATTCGTTTCTTTGCGGCGAAGACTCATTTACCTTTCCCGCTCGGCGCGAACAGGGCCGATTAACCCAGGCTGACGGCTTTGTAATGCGGGCATCAAGGCGCGGCGTTTACCCCTGAAAAATCGATCGGCGATCAAGCCGCTAGACGGTTCTCTTCACCAGATGCTTCAGCACAGACCCGTCGCAGCGGTGCACCGGCGTTAAGCGTCTGGAAAGACGCACGCGGTGAATTGGCGGCGTGGTTAATCAAACCGTCTGATTTGTTAAGGGATATTGGGGCATGGGCAAAGACACGCTGCGCTGGGGCCAGGATGTTGGGTACACCGACAGGATCAAACCGCTGACGCCGAAAACGGCGCTCGCGGCCCATGGTGTAACCGGCGACGCGCAGAGCGGAGACCTTGGCTTCTCCCGCGCGATGACCAAGCGTGAGGCCAAGCGAGATGCCGCGGACGGTATCCCGCCATCGGATGCGGCGGACGAAACGCAATGGTCTGAACGCGAACAGCTGATCTCAGAGAAGGCCGAGGATGTGCGCCGGGGCGTGACGTCCTGGTTCCGCGCAACCGGCGGCGAGGTGCGCAACTATATCCAGGACCTGACGCCGGCTCCGGTGAATGACGCCCTCCTGCAAGAGGCGATCAAATCCGAAGAGAACGAGCTGCGCCACTTTGAAACCGATGATGCTGCGCAAGCGCGCCTCGATCACGAGCAGGCGGCGCGCGAGCTCGACGAATTTCGCGACCGCAACAAGCATGCGATTGGTGAGCGCACGCCGGACATCAAGGTCAATGTCGAGCAGACCATCGCGGTGCTGATCGCCGTGATGATCCTCGAGGGCGGGTTCAACGCGCTCCTGTTCAAGGACGCACAGGCGTCGGGCCTCCTCGGCGGCGTGCTCGTTGCCTTTGGGGTCAGCGCTGTGAACGTGGCCTTTGGTGTTGTCGCGGGCTTTTTCGGCCTTCGCTATGCAATGAACCATTCAGAGCTGCCAATGAGGATCATGGGCGGGGCCGTGGCGACCGTATTTGTCGTGATGGGTCTGTTCCTGAATTTCTTTGTGGCGCATTTCCGCGATGCCGTGGAAGCGGGCCTCCACGCCGAGGGCGCAAGTGGCCTTGCAGCGTTTTCCATGTTTGCGATCCCTCCGGGGCAAGTCATCGCCGGCATGTTTCCGAACCTGTTCGGGCTGTCTTCGCTGGTAGCCTTTGGCCTTCTGTTCATCGGTCTCGCTGTGTTCGCTGTTGCGCTTTACGAGGGCTACGACAAGCTTTCGGATCGGTATCCGGGCTATGGCCGGGTTTGGCGCAAGGAACGCAAGGCCTATGAAATGCGCCAGCTGGTGCGCAATGGCCTGCGCGATGATTTGTCGGACTATTTCACCCGCAGCCGGGCCTGGTTCGATGACCAGCAGACCCGTCATGTTGCGGCCAAGCGGGAAATCGAGAAAGCGATCACGCTGCTGGAGGCCCGCCGCGAGGAAGCGATGGCCATCGCTGCCAAGGCCGGCGATCAGGAGCGCGGGCTGAAGATTGCCTACCGCCAGTCGCACCGCAAAATGCGCAACGCCTTGCGCGATACGCTGGGCGATGAAGCGCGCATCCCGGCCTATTTCGATGACATTGTCACCCCGACCATGCCGGAGCTTGAATACCAGGCCGAGCGCGACCTTGCGAACGAGACCATCTCTTCGGTCGACCGCAATATCAGCCAGCTCAATGCCTGCCGCCGGTGGCTGGAGGAGCATATCCAGGACTCCCAGGAGCGCCTGAAATCCGTGGACCGCATGGACGCAAGCGAGCCGGGCTCAAACGATGCCCGCGCCCGGCAGAAAGTGCTGGCCGATGCTGCGCCAGAGATCAAGAAACCATCCAAGGCCGCCGCGGCCTGATCGCCGCCCGGTAAAAGGAACACGATATGCCCCGTCCCCGTGAAAAAAGTCCGATGTTCTGGCGCCTCGCCATTGGCGGGATGCTGACCGGTGTCTTCGGG
>JBCBWQ010000202.1:0-4754 GCA_039817025.1 Pseudomonadota bacterium
GCGTCCTTCAGCACCAGGTAGGTAACGATTGGCACCAGGATCAGCGCCACGAACATGATGCAGCCCTGGACGAAATCGGTCAGGCTCACCGCAAGGAAGCCGCCGAAGAGCGTATAGGCAACCACGACGCCCGCCGTGAGGAACAATCCGAGCTGATAGTCCAGACCGAAGGACGCTTCGAACAGCTTGCCGCCGGCGACGATGCCAGCGGAGGTATAGAGCGTAAAGAAAATGACGATGACGACGGACGAGAACACTCTCAGGCGCCGCGTCGTGTCGTTGAAGCGTTTCTCGAAATAGTCCGGAATGGTGATGGCGTCGTCAGCCATTTCGGTGAAGATGCGCAGCCTCGGCGCGACGAAGCGATAATTGAGATAAGCACCGACCACGAGGCCGACGGCGATCCACGCCGCGCTGTAGCCGGACAGGAAGATCGCCCCCGGCAGACCCATCAACATCCAACCACTCATATCCGATGCACCCGCCGACAGGGCCCCCACCGCCGGGTGAAGCTGACGACCGCCGAGCATGTATTCAGAGACGTCGCTGGTGGATTTCCTGTAAGCGTACAGGCCAATGGCGAGCATCAGCGCAAAGTATGCGCCAAGCGAAATAAGAGCGGGTGTATTCATGGATCCTGATCGTCGCTGAAATCGTGTGAGGCGTCGTGCGGAATGGACTAGCCTTTATGGGCGCACCTGTCCCTGCCCATGCACGAGATATTTGAAACTGGTCAGCTGCTCCAATCCCACGGGCCCGCGGGCGTGCATCTTACCGGTCGCGATACCAATCTCTGCACCCATGCCGAATTCGCCGCCATCGGAGAACTGCGTGGATGCATTGTGCATCACAACGGCGCTGTCGATTGCCGTCATGAAGCGACGGGCCGCGTCCTGATTTTCAGTGAGAATGGCGTCTGTGTGGCCCGAGGAGAACGTGCTGACCGTCTCGATAGCCTGATCCAATCCGTCCACGATGCGCACCGAGGCAATGGCATCAAGGTATTCTTGCGACCAGTCCTCTTCGGTTGCCGGTTTTAGTCGCGCGTCGATGGCGCAAGCCTCGGAATCGCCGCGCAGTTCACAGTCAGCGAGCGCGTTTGCGAGCGCAGGCACGGCCTCGCCTGCAATCGCGCGGTCAATCACAAGGCTTTCGGTGGCGCCGCAAATGCCGGTCCGGCGCAATTTCGCATTGCGGACAATGGCAACGGCTTTCTCAAGGTCAGCGTCGGCATGGATGTAGCTGTGACAATTGCCGTCCAGGTGCAAGAGCGTTGGAACGCGCGCCTGGTCACGAACGAGTTCCACAAGGCCCCGCCCTCCCCTTGGAATGACCAGATCGACATAGTCGACCGCGCTAAGCAGGGCCGCAACGGCGCTGCGCTCGGTGGTCTGGACAGTCTGCACCACATCTGCCGGCAAGCCCGCTGCGGACAAACCGGCTTGCATGCAGGCGACGATGTCGCGGGTTGAATTCTTGCTTTCAGATCCGCCGCGCAGGATCACGGCGTTGCCGGACTTGAGGCAAAGCGCACTTGCATCGGCACCGACATTTGGACGGGATTCGTAAATCATGCCGATCACGCCGATCGGAGAAGCGACGCGCTCAATCTTCAGGCCGTTGGGCCGGTCGAACGTTGCAAGGACGCGGCCGACAGGATCGGGAAGCGCGGCAATATCTTCCAGAGCCCTGGCCATCGCTTCGATTCGATCGCCGGTCAGGCGAAGCCGATCGACGAAGGCGTCATTTTTCTTGCCTTCAACGCCGGCGACGTCTTCGGCATTGGCCGCAAGGATGGCATCTGAACGGTTGCGCAGGGCCTTGGCAGCTTCCGTAAGGGCCCTGTTTTTCTGATCTGTTGGCGCGGCGGCGATCGCGCGCGCAGCCCGCGTCGCCTTTTCGCCAAGCTCAGTGATGTGCGCTTTCGATTTGTCCTCGGGACGGGTCATTCATCTTCCTTTGCGAATTGGTTGGCGTGCTAGCGCAGCTCTACGGCGCGCTGATACGCGGCGGTGGTTGTCTCTTCAAAGAGGCGCGTGAGCAGCCCTGCCCCGTTGAGCGCTTCCAGCCCTGCCTCGGTGGTGCCTGCCTTGCTGGTCACGGCATTCCTCAACGCAGTGAGATCTTCGCCGGACTGGATTGCCATTTCCACCGCTCCGCTCAGCGTGCCTAGAACCAACGTGCGGGACTGCTCGGCATCAAAGCCCAGGGAGCGGGCGGCCTCGACATAGGCCCGCGCCAGCTCGAACACATATCCCGGTCCGCTGCCGGCAATGGCTGTGACCTTGTCGAGCGAATCTTCTGCATCGACCTCGACGACCTCGCCGGTCGCTGTCATCAGGTCGTGCGCCATCTCGCGCGAGGCATTGGACACGCCCTCTGTAAAGAAGATCCCGCTGACGCCCTTTCCTATGGCAGCCGGTATATTCGGCATGACGCGGATGATGGGCGCACCATTCAAGGCGTTGGACAGGCGTGCGGCGGAAAAGCCGGCCGCGATCGACAGCGCGGCTCCGCCGTCGCGCAACCTTTTCGCATGCTCAGGCATAATCTGATCAATAAGCTGCGGTTTGATCGCGACGACGATCATGTCGAAGATCTGATCGGCAAGGGGGTCGGCACTGTGCAAAACAGCGATTCTGGGATGACTGAACGACGTATGGGGATCGACGACGGTAATGTCAGTCGCCGGGACATCGGCCCAATGCTTGAGCAATGCGCCTCCCATATTTCCGCAGCCGACCATAAGGATGTTCATATTGTCTCCTGGCGTGCCTGACAGACACACTGATATATGCTTAGAATTCAAAGTAATTACGCGCGAACCGAATCGCGAGTTCCACACCCTTTAGATGGGTGCGACGTATTGACTTGCAAACTTTCGCTTCAGGGCGCGTTCACCGGTCTCAATCATTCTCCGGATGTATTTTGAATTCTAAGCATTATGTTCGAGACGCAACCGTGGATATCCAAAGGAGCACTTCGTGCCGTATAAGAAGCGCATCGTCATCAAGATTGGTTCCAGCCTTCTTGCAAATTCTGAACTCCTGACGCCGCGATGGGCCTTCATCCAGCAGCTGCTTGAAGACGTCTCTCGGCTCAAGGCCAGCGGTTATGAGGTAATTCTGTGCTCATCCGGCGCGGTGGCGCTGGGGCTGAACATGCTCGGCGAAACCGCTGAGACGGCAGGATTGCGCGACAAGCAGGCCGCGGCTGCGTGTGGCATGCCGTTGCTGCTCAACGCTTACAAGCAGGTCGCCCATGAATACAGTTTCGACATTGCCCAAGTCCTCGTGACCCTTCGCGACCTTGAAGACCGCCGGCGCTTCCTGAACACGAAGAACACCGTCCACAGGCTGCTTGATGCCGGTATCCTCCCCATCGTGAATGAAAATGACTCGATCACGACGGAGGAGATCCGCGTTGGAGACAATGATCGCCTCGCTGCGAAAGTCGCGCAGATGGTGCAGGCTGAAACGCTCGTAATTCTGACCTGTGTCGACGGACTTTACACCAAGGACCCATCCGAGGACGGGGCCGAACTGGTTGAAGTGCTTGAAGATGTGACGCCTTATCTCGCGGTTACAGACGGCGTGAGCAACCTCGGCAGCGGCGGAATGCTAACCAAGATGCAGGCCGCAAACATGGCGCAGAATGCCGGTTGCGATACGCTGATTGGCAATGGCGAAGCTGAGAACCCAGTGTCGTCCCTACTCGACGGCACCCGCCGCCATACGAAATGCGTTGCGTTGACCGAGCCGGTTTCGGCCTGGACGGCCTGGCTGACGGACAGGCTTCAAATGGCGGGCAGTGTTGTCCTGGCGAAAGAGTCAGCGGACGCACTCTGCCGCGCTGAACGCGGCGTTCGGCGCGAAGACATTCAGTCCGTGCAGGGCACCTTCGTTCGCGGCGACGTTATCCATGTTTATGATGATGATGGAAACGAACGGGCGCGCGGGCTTGCGAACTTCACAGCGGAAGAAACGCTGATCCTCGCTCGCAATCCGGACATCCCCGCAAAACAGCTTCTGGGCTTCCAGACCAATGCGACCCTCGTCAGCCGGGACAATCTTATCGTGATCGAAGACCGGCACATCCCTTGGGAAACCCCGTCCGACGATGACCTTGAACCCGTGAACGCCGCCTAAGGGCCGGCGTCCGTCAACTCGCCAATCTCTAGGATGGGTGCAGCGTCGAGCGCGTCGGCATCCATCATTGCAGCAACCCGCTGAACGCTGGACAGGACAAGCGTCTGCTCCCAGTCGGCAAGCTCCGAGAATTGCGCCAGAAATTCGGATTGGAGAAGTTCGGGCGCATCCGACACTGTCTCTGATCCTTTCGGCGAGATCACAACCTCCACGCTGCGCCGATCTTCTGCGCTTCGCTCTCGCTCAACGAGCCCTGCCCTGACAAGCCTGTCTACAATCGATGTGATTGTCGCGTTCGACAGGTAAATGTCACGGGCAATGTCGCTCGGTTTTGCGCGACCGGTCCTCGCGACACTTTGCAGAACCATGAGCTGCGGCGCAGTCAGGCCCGACTCGCGGGCGAGCCGCTTGGAATGCAGATCAATCGCGCGGGTAATTCTCCGCAAGGCGATCAGGAGGTCATTGTGATACGTCATGAATGCCTGAAGTACGAGGCGCGCGGGAATTGTCCAGCCGCTGATCGTATAGCTTAAGACGAAGACCGCTCATCCAGCCCGCCTCGCAAACGAAAAAACCCCCAACACCCGAAGGGCATTGAGGGCTTGT
>JBCBWQ010000203.1:0-4748 GCA_039817025.1 Pseudomonadota bacterium
CGAAGCGCTCGAATTTGCAGCCGCGGCGAACTGCCTGAAGCACTCAATCGCCGGAGACAGCAATGCTGTAACTGTTGAGGAGGTCGACGCTTTACGCACGACGACGAGTTTCGGGATCCTGCGTCGATGACAATGCGATCACACTCTCATTGGAGTTCACGATGGGCATAAGTCGCCGTCAATTTGCGGCGCTTGCAGCCGCGTCATCTCTTGGTTTAGGCGGATGCGGAGACGGGTCGAGGGGTTCGGACCGCGTTCTCTATTCGACAGATGCCCTTCCGGACGGCTCTCCGTCTGTCGAAGCTGTTCGGTACATGGGCCAGTACCTGTCCGAAAAAACCGATGGTCGACTCAGCACAAAGGTTTATCCGGGCGGCCAACTCGGCTCGGAAGGCAGCACGCTGGAGATCGCCATGTTCGGCGGTCTCGATATGACGCGTACGTTTGCGGCCGCGTTGAACAATATTGCGCCGCTGACAAAGCTGTTCAGCCTGCCGTTTCTATTCCGGTCCACCGAGCATGAGCGCGCAGTGTGTGATGGGGAGATCGGGGAGACAATTCTCCAGTCACTCAAGCCCTACAATCTAATTGGGCTCGCGATATACGACACTGGCGGGCGCGGGTTTTACACGACTGATCGTCTTGTGGCTCATCCGTCAGACCTGAGCGGCATGAAAATCCGTGTACCAAATTCGGATATTTTCCTCGCAACAATGCGCGCACTCGGCGCCAATCCTACGCCAATGAACTTCGGCGAAGTCTACCAAGGCCTGGTACAGAAGGTTATCGACGGCGCTGAGAACAATTGGCCCAGTTATATCAGTACAAGGCACTATGAAGTCGCGCCCTATTTCTCAGAAACCGGACATTTCAGAACACCGGATCTTTTGATTATGAGCTTGCGGACCTGGGAGAGCTTTTCTCCGGATGACCAGGCGCTTGTGAAGGACGCGGCGCGGCGGTCAGTTACGGTGATGCGTGATCTCTGGGATGCGCGCGTCACCGAAGCGAAACAGGCCCTTCTGGATATCGACGGAGAAATTCTGTCCGACATCGATAGTGCGCCGTTTCGGGACCGTATGGAGCCCGTTTATGAGCGCTTCGTGACACCAGATATTCAACCGCTGCTGGACGAGGTGAACAGGCTTGCGGAGCAAAGGTCATGAAACGCGTATTGGATCTACTAAGCCGGGCGTCGCTGGCCGTGAGTGCGGCCTGCATCGTCGCCATGACCCTTATTATATCTTACCAGGTCGTGGCGCGCTATGTGTTCAATGACAGCCCGGCCTGGTCTGAACGCCTCTCGCTTCTGTTGCTTGCTTATTTAGTCTTCTTTGGCGCGGCGACGGGCGTACACGAGAAATTTCACATCCGCATTGACGCGCTGCGAAACGCCATGTCGCCCCCTATCGCGAAGGCGTTCGACATTGCAGCACACGTCGCTGTGGCCGGTGCTGGCCTGATCATGCTTCTGGCCGGCTTCGATCTGACGACGACGCTTTGGGGTTTTTCGATCCCGGCTCTCGGGCTTCCACGAGGGCTGGCCCTTCTCCCGGTGATGATCGCGGGCGCGCTGATAACGCTTTTCTCGATGGCCCATCTGCTTAATGCAGCGACTTCGCGAGACGGTGGAGCGGACTGAAATGGAACTCATTATTCTCATGCTCAGCCTGATCGGATTGCTGGCGATCCGGGTTCCCGTCGCCTTCGCGCTTCTGATCTCTTCCATGATTGTGTTTGCGATTCTTGGCCTCAATCCGCTCGTTGCGGTCCAACGCCTGTCTGCCGGCATCGATGTCTTTACGCTGATGGCCATTCCCTTTTTTGTGTTTGCGGGGGACCTGATGACGCAGACCGGCATTGCTGCGCGGCTCATCAGGGTTGCCGAGGGCCTGTTCGGCCGGGTGCGCGGTGGTCTCGGCCATGTCGACGTAGGCGCATCCATGATGTTCGGCGCAGTATCTGGATCGGCAGTGGCCAGCGTTTCCGCGATCGGCTCGACCATGATCCCAATCATGGAAGACAAGGGGTATGACCGCGCATTTTCGGTCAACGTGACCTGCGCGGCGGCCGTCCTCGGGCTGATTATACCGCCGAGCCACAACATGATCATCTATGCGGCGGCCTCTGGCATCTCTATTTCTATCGGCGAGTTGTTCGTGGCCGGTATCCTGCCCGGACTGGTGTGCGGTGCCGCACTGATGATTACGGTCTCACTCATTGCCCGGCGTAAAGGCTATCCGAAAGGCGATTTTCCCGGCGCGAAGGCGCTTTTGCTTGCAGCGCTCGGCGCCCTACCGGGGCTGCTCACAGCAGTGATCATCGTCGTGGGTATTTTGGGCGGTGTCTTCACACCGACCGAAAGCTCAGCGGTCGCCATCATCTACACGCTTGTGATTGGACTGCTTGTTTATCGCACCCTTGGCGTTCAAGAGTTCAACGCAGCAGTGATCAACTCAGCCAAGACCACATCGATGATCATGTTGATTATAGGAGCAGCTGCTGCGTTTGGATGGCTTCTTGCGCTGCTCGAGGCACCGCTGATGATGTCTGGGGCAATTCTCGGCCTGACGGACTCGCCCATTTTGATCCTTGCAATGGTGCTTTTATGCCTTCTCGTCCTCGGCACGTTTATGGACATGGCCCCGCTGATCATCATTGTGACGCCCATTTTCCTGCCCGTGATGCAAACCATCGGCGTCGATCCGGTCCATTTCGGCGTCATCATGATGCTGGGTCTGGGCATAGGAACGATTACCCCGCCGGTCGGCACAGTTCTGTTCGTCGGGGCCGCCGTCGGAAAGATCAGGATGGAGGACACGGTCAAGTCGATGTGGCCCTTCTACACCGCACTGATGCTGTGCCTGTTGTTGATCGCTTACGTTCCGCAGATTTCGCTGATGCTCGTGAGATAGGGCGCACATCCACGCCTAAGTTTTACGGCTGCGGTGCGCAGTCATGCGACACCGAGGTCGTTAGCGCCATCCAAGAATATTGCACCGTGTCAGGGGCTTACCCTAAACGCTCGCGCATGGTTGCTGCCCAGGAAAACGGATTGCGCGAGGACACCCGTTTGACGCAAGACACAGAATAAGGACGGGTACTTTTACACGGGTCGCTAAAGAGGCGGCTCAAGCATAACGGGTGATACGTGAGCGATAAACCGACCCTCCCAGCAACGTCCAAAGACGCAGCCCTAGAAGAATTACGGGGTCATGCCGCGAAGATAGACCAGGACCCGTTGACCAATTCCGTTCTTCGGCTGGCACAGGACTATTTCTTTGCGATGTCCAATGATCAACTGGACGTTGGAGCTCTGGAACGGCTGGTTGATGAGGTAGGCAGTGACGTATTCCTGGCTCGCGCCAAGCGCCTTGCCGACAAGCACGAACTGGGCGAACGGACCGACTGGCAGGCGTGCCGGGAGGCCTGGACTGAACTTTCAAGCGAGGGTTTCGAGAGCTTCAAGTCAAAGATCGAGGACCCGCGCGCGGGGATCGTGTTTACCGCGCACCCGACCTTTGCGCATTCCCGGCGCGTGCGCGCACAGCTTGCCGCGGCCGCATGCGGGGAACCATCAAATGACACTTTCAATGCGCTTGAGCGCGAAGACGTAACGCTGAGAAGCGAGCACGAGGACGCCCAAGCCGGTATCGAGAATGCGCAATTAGCGCTTCGGTCTTACTTATCTGCCGTAATTGATCATGCGCAGACTGCCTTTCCCGAGCAATGGCGCGATCTCAATCCGACAGCTCCGACGCTGGCCTCCTGGGTGGCGTACGACCTTGATGGGCGCGACGACATTCGCTGGTGGACATCGATCAGCTACCGCCTTGCCGAGAAAGCGGAGCAGTTGGCGCGCTATGCCTCCGCCACACAGGCCATAGCAGACGCCGACGATGAAAATGACGCGAGCAATTCCCTGAAAGCGCTAGCCGAACGGCTCCGCGCGGCAAGCGGCTACACCCATCTTCAGTCGGAACAGTTTGCAATGGATTTGAATGATCCGGAACAGTTGGTCGCCGCAGCCAACATGCTTACAGAGCCGCACGCGGACAGCCTGACAGATCTGACCGATACGATTTCGGAGCTTCGCACGCTGTCGGGAAGCGTGAGCGATGCAACCGCTAAGCAGTTAATAGTGCTGGCGTCTGAGATGGCGCTCCTGGGGCTTGGGACAGCGCGTATTCACCTGCGGATAAATGCAGCGCAGATACAGTCCGTCATACGCCGCGATCTCGGCGTTCTGACCGAAGACCACCAGCTCGGCCGTGTCGCGCTCGATATGCTCGCAGAGAGAATCAAAGTTTGCGAAACATCAAAGATCAACTTCGCGGATCTGTTCCTTGAGCAGTCGACCGCGCGCCGGCAATTCATGCTTTGCGCGCAGATCCTGAAGCATATCGATGAAAACATCCCAATCCGCTTCTTGATTGCGGAAAGCGAAAATCCAGCAACTGTCCTCGGAGCGCTTTACCTGGCCCGGCAGTACGGCGTTGATCGAGACCTTGATATTTCGCCCCTGTTCGAGACGCCTGAAGCTCTTGAGAATGGCGGGCGTTTCATTGCAACGCTGCTCGACGTGCCCGTATTTGCCGACTACATCTGCGCTCGCGGGCAACTGAGCGTGCAGCTCGGCTTTTCCGACGCAGGGCGTTTCATCGGCCAGATCGCCGCGGCCCATGGATTCGCCATGGGTGTTGAACACCAGAAGCCGCGTGCCCGGCATGGCATTCGCCAGCGCTTGC
>JBCBWQ010000204.1:0-4736 GCA_039817025.1 Pseudomonadota bacterium
TGGGGCTCAAGCCTAAGCCAAGCGCTAAAGCGGCCTGAGGAGACCGAAATGCAAAAATTGGAACGCCTCGCCGCCATCGAAGCGGCGGCCAAGGATCGCATCCTCGTTCTCGACGGCGCGATGGGCACGCAAATCCAGGGTTTCGGCTTCGAGGAAGAGGATTTCCGTGGGACGCGCTTCGCTGACTGGCCGTCCCCGTTGAAGGGCAACAATGATCTGCTGAACCTCACACGACCGGACGCAATTCGGGAAATCCATGCCCGCTATATCAAGGCCGGTGCGGATTTTATTGAAACCAATACATTCAGCGCCACGACGATCGCCATGGCGGACTATGGCATGGAGAGTCTCGCCGTAGAGATCGGTGCCGAAGGCGGACGGCTTGCGCGCGAGGCAGCCGACGCGGCGGAAAAGCTGGAAGGCAGGCCTGTTGCTGTGCTTGGTGCCATTGGCCCCACCAACAAGACCCTGTCGCTGTCTCCGGATGTCAATGATCCCGGGTTTCGCGAAGTCACATTCGACCAGGTTCGCGACGCATATCATGAGCAGGCAATGGCCATGGCACCCTTTGTCGATGCTTTCCTGATCGAAACGGTATTCGACACGCTCAATGCAAAAGCCGCGATAAAGGCGCTGCTCGACCTGAGTGCTGAGACGGGTGATGAAACGCCAATCATTATCTCGGGCACAATTACCGACGCATCGGGCCGTACATTGTCCGGTCAGACGGCTGAGGCTTTCTGGCATTCCGTGCGCCACGCGCGGCCCTGGGCAATTGGGCTGAACTGTGCGTTGGGTGCCGACCTGATGCGCCAGCATATCGCAGCCATTTCCCGCGTTGCAGACACGCGAGTAATTGCCTACCCGAATGCTGGTTTGCCGAATGCGTTTGGCGAGTATGACGAGACGCCTGAACAGACGGCGGAGCATTTGGGCGAATGGGCCGGGAGCGGACTCGTCAACATACTCGGAGGGTGCTGCGGCACGACACCTGACCACATTGCGGCCATCGCGGGGGCAGCGGAAGGCAAGGCACCGCGTTTAATTCCCGAGCCTCAGCGCGCTATGCGCCTGTCCGGGCTCGAACCGTTTGAGCTAGCAGGCTGAGACAGCGATATGGGCAAGCAATACGATACGATTACGGACAAGCTGAAGGCCTTCATCGAGGCGCAGAAGGTATTCTTCGTCTCGACCGCGCCGCTCTCCGGTGAGGGGCACGTCAACCTCAGCCCAAAGGGCTATGACAGCTTCAGGGTAATGGGGCCGAATACAGTCGCCTGGCTCGATGTCGGCGGTTCTGGCATCGAGACGATGGCGCACCTGAAAGAGAATGGCCGGATTACCATCATGTTCTGCGCCTTTGATGGTTCGGCGCTTATACTGCGGTTATATGGGCAAGGCGAAGCTGTGCCCTTTGACGACCCGCGCTTCGAGGGCTTGCTTGCTCAGTTCCCGACCTTCGACAAGGCGCGCGCAATCGTCCTTGTGGATGTCACCCGCATACAGGACAGCTGCGGCTGGGGCGTACCGTTCATGGACTACCGCGAGGAGCGCGACCAGTTGAGGCGCTATGCCGACAACCCGAAAGTCTCCGCCGAGGATTGGGCAGACGTCTATTACACGCAAAACGCCGCAAGTATCGACGGCCTCAAAGGGATCGAACGACCGGAATGACCCAGACGGCCTCCCAAACCTTCATCAACATCGGTGAGCGGACGAACGTCACAGGCTCAGCGAAATTCCGTAAACTGATCACGGCGGGCGACTATCCGGCAGCTGTCGATGTCGCTCGCCAGCAGGTCGAAAACGGTGCGCAGATCATCGACGTGAACATGGACGAGGGCATGCTCGACGGTGTCGAAGCCATGACGACGCTCCTGAATCTCATCGCGGCTGAACCGGACATAGCCCGTGTACCAGTGATGGTCGACTCCTCGAAATGGGAGGTCATCGAGGCCGGTTTGAAATGCGTGCAGGGTAAGGCTGTCGTCAACTCCATCAGCCTAAAGGAGGGCGAGGCTCCGTTCCTCGAGCAAGCCCGCGCGTGCCTGGCCTACGGGGCCGCAGTTGTGGTGATGGCGTTCGATGAGGATGGGCAAGCTGACACAGCGCCCCGCAAGATCGAAATCTGTCAACGGGCCTATCACTTGCTCACGGAAACGGTCGGTTTCCCGCCAGAGGACATCATCTTTGACCCGAATATCTTCGCTGTTGCGACGGGCATCGAAGAGCACAATACCTATGCGCTCGACTTCATCGAGGCCACCCGCGAGATCCGACGCACATGTCCGGGGGCGCACATTTCAGGTGGCCTTTCGAATGTAAGCTTCTCTTTCCGCGGTAATGAGCCTGTTCGCAGGGCGATGCACTCGGTTTTCCTCTACCATGCCATCCCCGCCGGCATGGACATGGGTATCGTGAATGCCGGTCAACTCGATATCTATGACGATATCGATCCAGAGCTGCGCACCCGTGTCGAGGATGTAATCCTCAACCGAAGAGAGGACGCGACTGAACGTCTCGTGGAATTGGCCGAACAATTCCGTGGGCAGAAGGGCGCTGTGAAGGAGAAAGATCTGTCCTGGCGTGAAGGCGGTGTCGGGAAGCGCCTGGAACATGCCCTGATCCACGGCATTACAGAGTTCATCGTCGAAGACACAGAAGAAGCGCGCCAAGCCGTTGAGCGTCCTTTGCATGTCATCGAAGGCCCGCTGATGGACGGCATGAATGTGGTCGGAGACCTGTTCGGCTCAGGAAAGATGTTCTTGCCCCAGGTGGTGAAGTCTGCGCGCGTCATGAAGGCTGCGGTTGCACACCTTGAACCGTTTATGGAGCGCGAGAAGGAAGAACTTGGCCTTATTGGCAAATCGAATGGAAAGATCCTGCTCGCGACTGTGAAGGGCGATGTGCACGATATTGGCAAGAATATCGTCGGCGTGGTGCTGGCCTGTAATGGCTACGAAATTGTCGATCTGGGCGTGATGGTTCCGGCCGAGCAAATCCTCGACACCGCGATCGAGCAGGACTGCGATATGATTGGCCTGTCCGGCCTGATCACACCGAGCCTGGATGAGATGGTGTACGTCGCCCGCGAGATGGAACGACGGGAGATCGACCTGCCGCTCTTGATCGGCGGCGCGACGACATCTCCCGCACACACCGCGGTGAAGATTGAGCCCGGCTTCAGGCGCGCGCCCGTCGTCCATGTGACGGATGCTTCGCGCGCTGTGGGTGTCGTTAGCGGACTGATGAACGATGATGAGCGTCCGTTGCTCTGGGAGACGACAAAGGCGCGCTATCAGCGGATGCGCGAAGCGCGCGAAGGGGGCCCACCGAGTCCGCGACTGCCCATCGGTGTGGCAAGGGAAAAGGCATTCCGTACCGACACAGTCAGTGCACCCGCGCCGACGTTCACGGGCGTAAAAACCTTTACCGACATCGATCTTGGAGAGCTTTCCCGCTTCATCGACTGGACGCCTTACTTTGCCAGCTGGGATCTCGCGGGGCGTTTCCCGGCAATCTTGGAGGACGCCGTCGTCGGAGAGGCAGCGACGTCGCTTTGGGCTGATACTCAGGCTATGATGCAGCGTGTGATCGGCGAACAATGGTTTGGCCCAAAAGCCGTAGTCGGTTTCTGGCAAGCCGCGCGCGACGGCGACGATATTCGGCTTGCAGGCGGCGAGACGCTTCATACGCTGCGTCAGCAAATGGTGAAAACCAATGAGCGACCGAATTTTGCACTGTCAGATTTTCTTGCAGACTCGGGGGACTATGTCGGCGCATTTTGTGTAACCGCTGGCGATGAAGTTGAGGTCCGGGCGAAGGCGCTTGAAGCCAAGGGCGACGACTACTCCGCCATTATGGTCAAGGCTTTAGCCGATCGGTTCGCCGAGGCCATGGCCGAGTATATGCATTTGCGCGTGCGGCAGGATCTCTGGGGCTATGCGCCCGATGAAGCCTATGGGAACGACGAACTGATTGCAGAAAAGTATCGCGGTATTCGACCGGCTCCCGGGTATCCTGCCCAGCCGGATCATACGGAGAAAGAGACCCTCTTCCGCTTACTTGAAGCTGAAGAACGGATTGGCGTGGGCCTCATCATCGAGACGATCCCGAAGCATCGCCATCAAGACGGTCAGTGTCGTGGTCCGCTGCAGCCCGTCATAGATATGCTGCGCGCCGTCGCGACTGTTCATGACAACAGCACCGATGAAGTACGGCAGCCGGTGATCAGCGTCGGCGTCTGCGTTCCGCGCCGCATTGGCAAAAAGGTCCTCTGTGAACCGGGTTACCTGCTCAGGCTGCCATTGATAGTCGCGCTGCTCCTGAGCGCACTCAAAGCGGCCGCCTTCAAAAAACCGCGCAACGGGAATTGCGCTGGCGAAAATATACTGGTCGGGCATGGCTGGGCGTGTCCCGTCTTACTGACAAGACCGTAACGTCATCACGCCACCTTGCAAGCAAAGCTTACGCCGCGTCAGCGGACTCCATCGGATCATAATTCAGAATCGGCGCGAGCCAGCGCTCAGCCGTTCGAAGATCCCATCCCTTGCGTGCTGCATAATCCGCGACCTGGTCGCGCTCGATGCGTCCGACGGCGAAGTACGCGGCGTCGGGATGCGCGAAATAAAGCCCCGAAACACTCGACGACGGATACATGGCAAAGCTCGTTGTAAGGCCCACGCCAATCCGTTCTTCAGCTTCAAGTAAGCGGAAGAGGGTCTCTTTCTCCGTAT
>JBCBWQ010000205.1:0-4733 GCA_039817025.1 Pseudomonadota bacterium
CACGGTCGCCCTGCGCGAAGAAGCCATCAATAGCGCTTGGGGCTGAGCGGCCATGGCGCGAGCAATGGCAACGCGCTGTTGCTCGCCGCCGGAGAGGGCATGGGGGTACGCGTCTGATCGATGGCCGAGGCCAAGCCGTTCCAACCAGTCTTTTGCGATGGCGTTCGACTCTGCGGCGGGTAAGTGCGCCAGGCCGAAGCGGATATTCTCTGCGGCGGTGAGATGCGGGAACAATGCAAAGTCCTGAAAGATCAGTCCGACCTTGCGCTTCTCTGGGGCAAGCGTGCGCTTAGGCTTTGACCAGACCGTATCATCGAAGCGGATCTCGCCGGCATCGATTGGCTCCAGCCCTGCGATCATGCGGAGCAAGGTGGATTTTCCCGCCCCCGATCCACCGAGCAAGGCGGTAACCTGTCCAGGCCTCAGCGTCAGCGAGACATCGTCGACCACGGGTTTGCCGTCGAACAGGCGGCGGGCGTTTGCGACCGTGATCACCGCCATCAGCTGTGCCCCGGCCGGGCGCGCGATAGGCGCCAACACAGGATCAGGATCGGCCCGAGCCCCGCTATTGTGATGAGGACCGAGGGCAACGCCGCCGCGGCAAGGCGGTCATCGCTGGCATATCCGTATGCGCGCACAGCTAGCGTATCCCAGTTGAACGGGCGCAGCATCAGGGTTGCCGGTAGCTCCTTCAACGTTTCGACAAACAGGATCAGCGCACCGACAAGCGCGCCCGGCAGAGCGACGGGGAGGTCCACAGTCTTGAGCTTTCGAACAGGGCCCGCACCAAGGCTGCGGGCGGCATCGCCGAGGCTGCGCGGGGCCCGGTCGAGCGCGGTCTGTATGGGTTCTGCGCCGGCGGCTGTAAACCGGCTGGCATAAACCCAGACCAGAATAGCGACGCCCGCAGCGCCGGTCAGGGTCAGTGGGGTGAGGCTGACGACAATCAGCGCGCCGACGGCAAGGACAGCGCCGGGTGTGGCATAGCCCGCAGACGCGGCGGCGCGGGCGGACACCTCGGCGATTGAGCCACGCTGACCGAGCGCGACGAGGGCAGCAAGTGCCAATCCGGCGGCGGCCCCCATCAGGCCGAGCAGCACGGAATTGCGGAGCGCTTCGCCGACCGGTGCGATAATTTCCTGTGCTTCAACGGCGATCCAGATCAGTCGACCGATGGGAAGAGCGAAGCCCCAGATCAGGAGGCCACCGCAAAAGGCGGTGGCCAACCACGCCGCTGGACCGTGTAACTCATCACGCACCTGGGCGCGCCAGCGGGCACTACTTGCCTGCACGCCTTGTCCGCTGCGGTGTCGGCGCTCGATCCATTGGAAAGCCAGTGCAATCGCGATGAGAACAATCGCAATGCGGGCCGCTGCGGCTGCGTCACCGAAGCTCGACCATGTGCGCACGAGGCCTACGGTTAGAGTTTGGACGCCGAGGAAATCGGCTGCGCCGTAGTCGGCCGCGGCTTCCATGAGGGCGAGGCTGAGGCCAGCAGCGATCGCCGGGCGGGCGCCTGGCAGGGCTATGGCTGTGAAGGCGCGGCGCGTGTCTGCTCCAAGGCTGCGGGCGGCTTCCAGAGCGCAAATGGACTGTGAGGTGAAGGCCGCGCGTGCAGTGAGATAAACATAGGGAAAAAGCCCTGCTGACAGGACAAAGGCGAGGCCCGGCAGGCTCGACATGGACGGGAACCAGTAGTCTCGCGCAGAAAGCCCCGTCGCGTCGCGCAAGGCGCTCTGGAGCGGTCCGGCAACGCCGAACAGGTCAGCATAGGCAAAGGCAACCACATAGCCCGGCGCGGCCAGGGGCAGAACGAGCGCCCAGTCAAAGACGGACCGGCCGGGGAACTGCGCCGTGGTGACCAGCCATGCCGCGGGCACAGCCGTTATGAGGCAAAGCGTTGCAACGAGGCAAAGCGTCAGGATTGTGTTGACCGAATAGGTGGCAAGCCGGGTTTCGACGACGTGCTGCCACGCTTCGCCGCCGCCGAGCAGCACGCCGCCAAGAACCGCCACGATCACGGGAGCGCCGACGATCAGCGCAGCGGTCCAGCGGGTGAGGTCGGCAGGTCGGGTCAGTCCCATCCCGCCGCGGTGTACAGTTTCTGGGCGTCCCCTTGCAACGGGCCGAGCGCGTCCAGCGAGATCTCGCTTGCGGTGAAATCGGGCAGCGTCTCGAGCCCTGCCGGGAGCGGGACGCCCTCGACGATCGGATATTCTTTCGTTTCGGCCACGAGGAGTTCCTGACCTTTGGACGTTGCGAGCCATTCGATCAGTGCGATGGCGTTCTCGGCGTTTGGCGCGCTCGCTGTAACGGCCGCGCCAGTAATGTTGACGTGGGCCCCGCCGGCATCCTGGTCGGGGAAGCTCAAGGCGGTTGCCTCTGCGATCTCGCGCCGATCATCGGCGTTGCTGGCGGCGAGGCGGACCCAATAATAGTGGTTCGCGATGGCCGCAGAGCATTCGCCCGCTGCAACCGCCTCGATTTGTGCCGTGTCGCCGCCCTGCGGTGGACGGGCAAGATTGTTCGAAACGCCTTGTGCCCAGGCTGAGGCGGCGTCTTCGCCATCTTCGACGATCTTCGAGGACAGGAGGGAGAGGTTGTAAATGTTGGAGCTGGACCGGGCGCAGACCTCGCCCTCAAGCGCAGGGTCAGCGAGCGCGTCATACGTCGCGACCTGGTCCGGCGACAGGCGCTCTGGATCGTAGGCTATGACGCGGAAGCGCTTGGCGAGGCCGTACCAGTGGCCGTCTGGATCGCGAAGCGTGTCAGGGATAGCTGCGGTAAGCGCGTCCGATGTGGAGGCTTGGGTGAGACCGGCTTCCTCGAATTGCCAAAGCGCCCCAACGTCCGAGGCGATGATGACGTCAGCCGGGCTGCTCGCCCCTTCGGCATTCAGCGTCTCCAGCAATTGCGGGGCGCGGGATTCGCGCAGCTGCACTGTGATTCCAGTGTCGGCTTCGAACGCATCGAACATGGCCTTGTCGCCATCATAGTGACGGGCGCTGTAGACGGTGACGACGTTGGTTTCGTCTCCGCCGGGCGCGTCGCCCGCGCAGGCAGTGAGTGCGCTGGCAGCAAGAAGGGTGGCGAGGGTCAGCCGCATGTCGGGCTCCTGATAAAATGAGAACCATTCGCATGTAGACCGGATAACAGCGATCCACAAGTGTGCGTGTGAACCGCGTCTGCGGGCCGCTAGCCCGTTTCTTGCACGAATGGCCCGTTATGACCGACGCGATCCTCAAATTGAAGCTGGACGGGCCTGAAACCGAGCACCGCATCGCGGAGGCTGTTGAGGCCTATACGCTTTGGCGGGCCGATAGCGCGGTCCTGTCTGATGCTGACCTGCCGGCCATCATGGTGAAGACCGCCTACGGTCCAGGCGATGCGATCTACAAGACGATCGTCTTTGAGTCGGCATACTGGGCAGAATTCTTCCTTGTGATCTGGGCGCACCTGACAGCGGCCTAGCAGCGCGCCTGCGCGCCGAAGGCTTTCCACGGAATGCGAGGGCCTGCTACAGCCGCGCCATGGCGCTGACTGTCAAAATCGTTGGAGCAGGGATCATAGGCCTTGCCTGTGCGCGTGCGCTTTCGGCGCGCGGCGTGGTGTGTACGGTCGTCGACTGCGCACAGCCCGGACGCGGTGCGAGCTGGGCCGCTGCCGGCATGTTGGGTGCGGCCTATGAGGCTGCGGCGAGCGTTGATGTCCATCCGTCGCTGTATGACCTCTGCGCGGCGTCTGCGGCACTCTGGCCGGGATTTGCAGAATCGCTTGGTGAGGTTGGCTACAGCGCCGGGCCAACAATCGCCGTCGGCGATCCTGCGGTCTGTACTGCGTTTGCGGCTCGGATTGCCGGCAGGGGCGCTGGCGTTGAACGTCAGTCGGAGACCCGGCTTGTTTTGCCGGGCGATGGGCATGTGGACAATCGCGCCGTTGTCGAAGCGCTTCTGGCTGCGTGTGCCGAGGACGCGAATATTCTGCGAGGTTCAGTCAGCGCAAGTACGCCTGTTTCGCGCGAGGATGCTGATGTCATCCTCGTCACGGCAGGCTGGCGCACGCCGGATGTGTTGGTCGCGCCAGGGCGCAAGCTCTCAGACTTTGTGCCGGAATGCCGGGCGATCTCGGCGGTTGGTGGTCAGATGGTATCGCTTGGGCCCGTTTCGGGTGCGCCGGCGTGTACGCTGCGGTCCGGCGACCTTTACATCGTCCCGAAGCGCGACCGGATCATTGTTGGCGCAACCGTTGAGCCGGGCCGGACGTCAGACGCGACGGATGCGGCCTCCATTGCGCGGCTTCTTCAGCGGGCGGTCGACCTGGTACCTGCGTTGGCCGATGCGCCTGTGATTGAGACCTGGGCCGGCGTGCGGCCAGGAACACCGGACCACGCGCCGCTCATCGGACTATCTTCGG
Source organism: Pseudomonadota bacterium (assembly GCA_039817025.1). Classification (GTDB taxonomy): domain Bacteria; phylum Pseudomonadota; class Alphaproteobacteria; order Caulobacterales; family Hyphomonadaceae; genus JANQQC01. Next base: position 4,414 of record JBCBWQ010000205.1, read on the forward strand.
TGGCTGGGATACACCTTGCAGCCGGGCACTATCGCAATGGAATTTTGCTTGCGCCGATCACCGCAGAGATTGTTGCCCGCCAGATTTGCGGGGAAGCGCCGCATCCGATGGCGGCCGACTTCGCGCCGGCGCGCTTCCTTCCCGCGACGGCCTGACGCTGGACGCCCTCGAGCGGGCCGCATAAGTCTGAACTCAAGAGGAGACGACAGATGCATGCCATCGCAGAGATGACCGAAGACCAGCAGGCTATTCAGGACGCTGTTGCGCGCACCTGTGCCCAATTCGACGATGATTACTGGTCGACAACGGATGAGACCGGC
>JBCBWQ010000206.1:0-4730 GCA_039817025.1 Pseudomonadota bacterium
CAAGGATGAGATCGTCTGCGGCCTTGAATGCGGCGGTGGTCTGCTCGACAAGATCGGCGGCATTGGCGCGATCGACGGGTACGCAGCCCATGCGGCGCACAAGCCCCCCGAACGGGCCCTTAACCAGCGAGGCCTTGCCCATCCAGCGCAGTTTCACGCGGTAGTACCCCGCTGCGGCAAGCATGTTGATCCCGTCCCAGTTCGACGTGTGCGGGGCGGCAATGAGCACCGCTTTTGCGACGTCGGGGAAGCCGCTGGTCACCCGCCATCCCGTCAGCGAGAGATAGGCCTTGCAGATCCACCGGATCAACTCGCTGCCAACGCCGCGATAGGGGGCCGGCGCTGCCGGAATCTGATAGGTCGTCTCAATTGCCATGTCCGAACGATGCGGTGTTGCGCAGGATTTGGCCAGCATGTTCTTTTGCGCGTCACGGAGGCCACCTTGCGAATCCGACTGGAAACCCATGCAGACCACGCAGCGATCTATGCAATTACGCAGGCCGCATTTGCGCCGATGCCATTCAGCGATGGGAATGAGGCGGACTGTGTCGACAGACTTCGCGCCGACGGCGATCTGACACTTTCGCTGGTTGCCGAGGAGGGAGCGGACATCGTGGGCCATGTCGCCTTCTCGCCCGTATTCCTGAACGATCGGCCCGGTGGCTGGTACGGGCTTGGGCCGATCTCGGTCGCGCCTCACCGGCAGAAACAGGGTATTGGCGGCGCATTGATTGCTGACGGATTGGGCAGGTTGAGTGAAATCGGTGCCAAAGGCTGCGTGCTGATCGGTGATCCGGCTTACTATGGCCGCTTCGGCTTTGTGGGCGATGGTCGCCTGACTTATCGCGACCTGCCAGTCGATGTCGTTCAGTGGCGAGCCCTCGGATCAGATGTGCCATCCGGCGTGCTGCGCTACAGTTCGGGCCTTGAATAAAGACATCTCCTGCTGCTTCGGCGGGCGATGTTGCCAAAAGCATGGGCACGTCCCACGAGAGGATGGCTGCTATTCGATTTAGGCGTTTCGCCCCGCGCACGAATTCGGTATTTGCTGCGGTGCAACATAAGCGCTCGCCACGGCTCTCGGCCCCCGCCTTCCAGCGGTAAGAGTCGCGCAGGCTGCGCGTTGCGGGAGGAGTTTCCAGCCAGCTGATGCTGGCGCAAACTCTGAAGGACCTGACCCATGCGGACATCTATGATCGCAGGCGCTGTATGCGCTATTGCCCTCGCCCCGGCTGGCTTCGCCGCGGCACAACCCACTGAAGTTACGCTTGTTTTTGAGTATGAGGTCGAAGCGCTGTCGACGCCCGCCGGCGCGCAGGACGTCTTGACCGACCTGGAATCCCAGGCGCGCGCTGCATGCAAGCGCAGTCACACAATGGAATTTGCCTCGCGGATCGACGAATCCTGCGTCGACGACCTGATGGCAAAAGCAATTTCGGCCATTCGAACCAAATGGGGCGGCTCCCAGGAGCTTGCTGGCCTATTCGGCGCACCGTCGGACCTTGTCCTCGCCGAACTGAAACAACGCTAGCAGGCTATTTCCTCCCAGTCTTCTAGACGTTGGGAGGGTCGCCCCTGGCCGGGGGCGGCCCTCCGCTTGTTCTAGGTGTTCAGTTCCCGCTTTCGAGCACGCGGCGGGCGATGACCATGGCCTGCACTTCGCCTGCGCCTTCGAAAATATTCAGGATCCGCGCATCCTGCAGGACGCGGCTGACGGGATATTCGAGGGCGAAACCGTTGCCGCCATGGATCTGCAGGGCATTATCGGCCGCAGCCCAAGCGGCGCGGGCGGCAAGGAGCTTCGCCATGCCGGCCTCAAGGTCGCAGCGTTTATCTGAGTCCTTTTGGCGAGCGGAGAAGTAGGTCAGCTGGCGAATGCCAACGAGTTCAGCAGCCATCATCACAAGCTTGTTTGCGACGCGCGGGAACTCGAAGATCGGGCGGCCGAACTGGTTGCGATCCAGAGCGTATCGAAGGCCAAGCTCCAGGGCGTTCTGCGCAACGCCGACAGCGCGCGCAGCAGTCTGGATCCGCGCGCTTTCGAAGGTCGCCATGAGGTGTTTAAAGCCCATGCCCTCGACACCGCCGAGGAGGTTCTCCGCTTTGACTTCAAATTCATCGAAGCCGATTTCGTATTCCTTCATGCCGCGATAGCCGAGCACTTCGATCTCGCCGCCGGTCATGCCGTCTGCGGGGAAGGGGTGTTCGTCTGTGCCGCGGGGTTTCTCGGCAAGGAGCATGGATAGTCCGGAGAAGTTGGACGTTTCCGGGTCGGTCCGGGCGAGCAGCGTCATCAGGTCGGCGCGAACCGGATGGGTGATCCAGGTCTTGTTGCCCGTGATTTTGTAGGTATCGCCATCCTTAACGGCGCGGGTGCGCAGCGAGCCAAGGTCTGAGCCTGTGTTTGGCTCTGTGAAGACCGCCGTGGGCAGGATTTCAGCGCTTGCAATGGCCGGCAGCCACTTTGCCTTCTGATCTTCAGTGCCGCCGATGAGGATCAATTCAGCGGCGATTTCCGAGCGCGTGCCGAGCGAGCCCGTGCCAATATAACCGCGCGACAGCTCTTCCGAGACGACGCACATGGCCGTCTTGCCCATGCCCAGCCCGCCGAATTCTTCAGGAATGGTCAGGCCGAAGACGCCGAGCTCAGCCATTTCATCGACCACGTCCATGGGGATGTAGTCATTATTCAGGTGCCACTCATGGGCGTGGGGCAGCACCTTGTCGGTGGCGAACTTGCGGAAGGTATCGCGAACCATGTCCATGGTCTCGTCCAGACCATCTTTCTCGACGGTGGCGCGCGACAGGCTGTCGGGAAGATGTTTCGCAGCCGCGGCCATGGCGGCAGCGGTTTTCCCTTCGAACAGGAAGCGCTGGACGACGGGGGTCTTTTCGAGCGTCAGGACGGCGTCGAGCGCCGCTGGGCCAAATTCGTGGGGACGGATCACTTCGCCCTGGTTCATCGCTACGCCGCCAATCAGGCTGGCGAGATAGTCAGAGAACAGGATTTGCGACAGGAGGCGTTCAATCTCGCCAAACTCACCTTCGGCTTCGAGGCGTGCGGCCCAGTTGGCGGTCTCACGAAGGGTTTCGAGGTAGGTCGCAACCCAGGCGAGGCCGTGGGCCATGTGCTGATGCTCAAACAGCGCAGTCCGGTCTGGCTTGCCATCTGTCAGCAAGACGTCTGCTGCCGCCGCTTTCGCCGCCGCCACATAGGTTTCCACTGCAGCGACCGCATCCCCCATGGCAGGCACGAGCCCATCCAGAACCGGTGATGTGTTAAGGGATGCGCTTTGCATGCCGTCCATAAGAAATCTCCCGCCGTTATCTTGTTTCCCATGGGATATAGAGCGCAGGAGGGCAAGTGTCACAGTCCCTGTGCTGCGCCGCAGCGTCGCGGGAATTGGTTAACAAAATCGCATGATTCATTAACCAACTGGAGGTTGCGTAAACCTTTGGTTAAGCGATATGAAAATCTCGAAAGAAAACAGTGAGCAAGAAGTGCTCGTGCAGTGTAAATTACAAACAGGGTCGAGTGCTTCAATGAATCCATACAACCGTTTTTCGACTGTTTCGACAGTCGCGTCTGCAACCATCATCATCGGCCTTCTGGCTGGATTTGGGATGCAGGCGTTTGATATCATTTCTCAGAACATAGGCTCCGACGGGCCGGCTGTGATGGGGGCGGTTGGGGCCGCGGTGACGTCTCTGGTCGTGGCCTGGCTCGCCCTGACAGAGGTCCTGTTTCCGGCGCTGTTCCGTCTGACGGCGGTCCGCAAGGCGATCCTTGGCAAATATTATATCGAAGGCACCTGGCTGCAGGCGGAGCGCGGGGCAAAAGACCGCCGCATGGCCGTCATCGACATTCAGCCCGCCGGACGTCGGTTTATATTCTCAGGGTACACGTTGAACGAGGACCTGGAGATCGAGGCCAACACGCTGATCGAATTTTCAAGGTTCGAATGGCCCTACATGACGTACAAGTACCGCAACTCCCTGTCGGATGGCTCCGATGGACAGCGCGATGGCGTCGGCGAGATTCAGCTGGAGATGAACCGCGAAGCTGCGCGTCGCTACAATGGCTTCTTCCAGTATGTGCAATCGGCTGAGCGGATGAAGATCGAGGGTGCAAAACTGGTCAATAACCGCGAGGTGAAAGATCTCCGGACCCTTGAGGGGCGCCAGAACGTGTTTGAAAAGTACTGGAGGCTCTTCTTTCAGACGACACTCAAAGCCGCTGCGGGCAGCTACCCTGTCCGGGACGCGACTAAGCGACCGAACCTGATCGACGATATCGCCGAGGACGATACCGCCGAGACGGATAGGGCCGAGCCAACCGTGGTACCGCGTCGCCGGGCGACCGATTGGAACCGTAATGCCGAACCACGGCCGGTTGACGGAGCCAAGCTGCGCAAGGGCTACGAAGAGATCGAGGCGACGGGCACGAAGGGCTGATCCTTCCCCCGATGGTGGGCTAGGGGCGGCGCGCTGGGGCTAATCCCGGCGCGCCGTTTCGATTCTGCGGGGCTTGGCTGCGCAGGCAGGCGGCAGTACCGCTGGTGCCCATGGCCTTGCCCGACCTTCCCATCGACGATGTGCTCGGCGACGTTCTGTCGGCCCTTGGCGCATCGAACAGGCTTGTACTGGCCGCGCCGCCGGGGGCGGGCAAGACAACCCGCGTGCCGCTGGCTTTGCTGGACCATGCGCCATGCGGCGATGGCCGGATCGTC
>JBCBWQ010000207.1:0-4698 GCA_039817025.1 Pseudomonadota bacterium
AATAGTCCACCGGCAGGCCCTCCTGGCGCACGCCCATCATGTTGCCCGCGATCTTGCCATTGGAGTCAAAGCCGAGGGGGTAGGAGCCTGTGATATAGGCCTTGGCGTCTGCCAATTCCTGCTCGGTCACACCGTCGGCGGCGATCATGCGCAGCTCGTCCTTTAGAACGGCGATGAATTCACCGACGCTCTCATTCTTGGTCTGACCAGAGCCGATCCACGTGTGGAGGTAGGCGCTGGAGCCGCGAAGCCCCGTGCCGACACCATAGGTCAGGCCGCGCTCGACGCGCAGGGTTTTCATCAGGCGGCTTTCGAAACCGCCGCCGCCGATAACGTAATTCAGCACAGATGCGGCGTAGAAATCCGGGTCTGCGCGCTCAAGGCCTGGCGCGGTGAACGAGACAAGGCTTTGCGGCTGGGGCAGGTCGATCACGATCGGGTCTGCGGGGGCGTCCGGGAGCGTGATCGGCTCAAAGCTCGGTACGGCGCTCGTCTCCGGAAGCGATGCGAAAACGCGATCCAGCAGCGGTGCGAGCGCTTCAGGAGAGATATCGCCCACGGCTGTGACAAGGAGCCGGTCCCTGGTCATCAGCACGTCTTTATGGGCGAGGGCGGCGTCGCGCGTGCGGGCTTCTACGCTCTCGGTTGTGACCTGACGGGCATAGGGGTGGTCCGGGTAGAGCGCGTTCGCTGTGGCTGTGCTGGCGAGGTAGCGGGCGTTGGTTTCGCGCTGCTTGAGGCCAATGAGGTCTTCGCGGCGATGGCGCTCAAAGGGGCCGTCATCGAAGCGCGGATTGGCGAAGGCGAGGGCGATGAGATCCATGGCCTCGGCAGCATTGCGGGTCAGCATGCGCGCTGAGCAATTGGTCCAGTCGGCACCGGAGCCGCAGCCAAAGCTCATGTTCAGCTCTTCCATGCGGGTCTGGAAGGCGAGGCTGTCGAGGTCACCTGCGCCCTCGTTCATCTGGTATACGACGGCGTCCGCAAGGCCTTCGAGGCCTTCCGGGTCTGCGGTGGACCCGGCCTCCCAGTTCATCTGCAAGGCGAGGATCGGGATGGAGGGTTCCTGAACGAGCCAGACAGAGACGCCGCCAGGGGTCGTGAACTGCTCGATCTGGGCGAAGTCGCCGTCATGGATGTCGACCTTGAGGGCAGGCTCGGAGGCCGCTTCGGGCACGGCTGGACCGTCTGTTACACCGGCGGCATCCGGTCCGAGGGGCTCAAAGTAGCTGCAGGCGGACAGGGCTGTGGCGGCGAGGGCGATGAGCAGGCTGCGCATTAAAGGCCCTCCTCGGGCAAAAGGTGGGTTTCGATATAGTTTTTGTCTTCGGCAAAGACCGAGCGCACGGCAGCAAGCGCCTCCTCGGCCGTAACCGCGCGCACATCATCTGGATAGGACAGAATATTGTCGACGCTCTGCCCAATCGAAAGCGCCGCGCCGAAGGCGTTGGCCATGCCTTCCTGACTGTCGCGGGCATAGACAGCCGTGGCTGCCATGGAATTGCGCGACCGCTCCACATCCGCTTCGCTGAAGCCGTCCTCCAGCGCGGCGCGCAGTTCGGTCATCACGGCGGTTTCCAGATCCTCAAGCGCAACGCCATCGGCGGGGGTTGCGAAGATGAACGCCGGGCCTTCGTCGTGGAGCGACGTGAACGCGCCGGTTGAGACCGCAATGGCGATCTTCTGGTCTTCCACAAGCGCCTGATAGAGTCGGCTGGTCATCCCGCCGCCAAGGACATCGAGCCCAACCTCAAGCGCAAGGGCGAACGACCGGTCGCGCACACGGCTTGTGCCCATATAGTAGCGCGCCCATTGGGGCTGGCGCACTTTCGGGTCGCTATGGGTAATCAGCTCGGTTTCAGCGATATCGGCGACAGGGGTCCATGGATTGTCCGGCTCGAACGTCTCTGACTGGGGGATTGGGCCGTAGTGTTCTTCTGCGAGGGTTTTGACCTCATCGGCGGTGACGTCGCCCGCAACGACGAGAATCGCGTTTTCCGGTGAATAGTACTTGCGATAGAAGGCAAGGCCGTCCTCAGGCGTGAGCGCCTGTACTTCGTCCATCAGGCCGATGACCGTGATCTCGTATGGATGGCCTTTCCAGAATGCACCGGTGGCTTTCTCCTGCAGGAGCGCGCCGGGATTGTTCTCGATGCGTTGGCGGCGCTCTTCCTTGACGACGTCGCGTTCTGAAATGAAAGGGCCTTCGGGGTCGTCATTGATGATGAGGTCGGTCATGCGCTCCGCCTCAAGGCCCATCATCGTGCCGAGATGCTCCTTGGCGACTCGCTCATAGTAGGCGGTGTAGTCCCAGCTTGTGAAAGCGTTGAGCTGGCCGCCATTGCGCTGCACGATGCTGGTGAATTCTTCCGGACCGATATCGTCTGTTTCCTTGAACATGACGTGTTCGAACAGGTGCGCGATGCCCGATTTGCCCGGCGCCTCATGGGCTGCGCCGACCTTGTACCAGACCATGTGTGTGACAACCGGTGCGCGGTGGTCGGGCAGGACGACGACCTCCATCCCATTGTCGAGTGTGAAGGTCGACGGGCTCCACTCAGAGTCGGTGTCCGCTGTGGCAGGCGCGGCAACGATCGCGAGCGCCGCGAAGCCGGCGAGGATAGTTTTGAGCATGATGCACTCCTTGCAGGCTGGAATTTGGCAGAGTTTGAGACCTACGTGCCCGGAAGCTTGATCCGGCTGCCGGTGTTGGACTGTTCGATCACCACGTCAGCGCCGCCTGTGGCGCTGTCCACGGCGGCTGCCTCCAGCTCTTCTTCTGAACCGGTCCAGCCGAGCACCCGATCCGTCAAGGTGCGCGAGCGGCGGATCGTCTTGGTCTCTTCATAGTCGACCTGTGCGCGGACGACGGGGTTTACCGCATTTGCTCCGGCCATCGCGACGAGCGCGCGTTCCGCTGCCGAGGCGTCTGCACCGATAGAGGGCGAGCCAAAGGCTTCGACGCGCTCGGAGCGGTCAACGCTGACTTCTGCCGGTATCGATGCGCCCGGTGCGGGTGGGCGCAGGCCGTACTCTGGCGGAACCGTGAGCGGGGCCTTTGTGACGACGCGGAATTCGTCCGGCGTGTTGGAATTGGTTACGTCGCGATCTGCATTGCGGCCCGCGCAGGCCCCGGTGAGCAGGAGAGCCCCGGTTGCCGCGGCCATGAGGAGGGTCTTGTCCATTGAGCGCATCCTTGAGTTGGAATCCTGTCCTTAAGGGTCGTTGGCGGCCTTGTTGGTTTCCCGCGACAGTAAGAACTGGTCAAGAAACAGCAAGGCCGCGCCAACGGTGATCGCCGCGTCGGCGACGTTGAACACATAGGTAAACCAGACATCGGAGAAGTTGAAGAAGTCGACAACAGCGCCGAAGCGCACCCGGTCGATCACATTTCCGATGGCCCCGCCAACAATCAGCGTCAGCGCGCCGGCCGTCAGGCGGCGATCCGCGCGCAGCAGCCAGATCGTAAAGCCGATGGCGATGACGACGCTGAGCGCGACGAGCACCCAGCGCATGATCCCCTCCGACTGGAGTGCACCAAAGCTCATACCCCGGTTCCAGACCATGGTGAGGTCCATGACCGGTCCAATCTCGATATGGCCGCAGCGCTCGGTGCGGTCGAGGCACCCGAGCGCGTTAAAACGCGGCTCATTCAGGACCATCGCCTTTGTGAGCTGATCAAGGATAACCACGACCGGCAGGACACCCAGCGCCAAGATCAGACGGAACCGGTCCATGGCTTTAGGCAGCATTGGCCGCATCCCATACCCTGACGGCCGCCGCGTCGCGCGGAGTGATTTCAGCGAACTCCGGATCGGCGGTGGCGGGGTCGAAATATTTCCAGCTACGGGCGCACTTCTGGCCGGTTGCCTTGCCCGGGACGACCGTGACGCCTTCAACCTCGTCCAGCGTGAAGCCGCCGCCGGGGCCGTCGCCATGGATCAGCTTTGCATCGCTGGTGATGAAAAGGTCGGCGGCGATTTCGCCGTCATAGGCGTCGATGAGGGCCTTGTCTGTGATGTAGACGTCCGGGGCGGCTTCCAGCGACGAACCGATGCGTTTCTCGCGCCGCTCGATTTCCAGCGCACCGGTGACGACGCGGCGTACCTTGAAGATCTTCGCCCAGCGTTCGGCAAGCTCGGTGTCGTGCCAGTCCGCAGGCGTGTCTGGGAACAGCATCAGGTGGACGCTGTCTCCTTCCTCGGCAAAGCGAGACAGGAGGAACGCTTCCTCTGTCGTGAACGCCATGATCGGGGCGAGCCATGTGAGCAGGCGGCGGAGCACTTTGTCCATCACGGTGCGCGCGGCGCGGCGGCGGGGATCGCCGGGCGCGTCGCAATACAGGCTGTCCTTGCGGATGTCGAAGTAGACCGATGACAGGTCCACCGCGCAGAAATTGATCAGCGCCGCCATGATCTTCTTGAAGTCATAGACCGCGTAGGCCTCGCGCACGAGCGTATCGAGCTCGGCGAGGCGGTGCAGGACCCAGCGCTCGAGGCCGGGCATGGACTCGGCGTCGATGGCCTCGACGTCCGTGAACCCTTCCAGCGCGCCCAGCAGGTAGCGCAGCGTGTTGCGCAGTTTGCGGTAGCTTTCGACGTTGGACTTGATGATCTCATCGGAGATGCGCAGGTCCTCGGTGAAATCGGAAGACGCCGTCCACAGACGCAGAATCTCGATGCCGTACTGGTCGGCGAT
>JBCBWQ010000208.1:0-4667 GCA_039817025.1 Pseudomonadota bacterium
CGCGCAGGTAACGCTCAAGTGACTGCCCTGTTCAGTCAAGGCGTGATCATAGAGCTGGCCGATGAAGAGCATCGCCACGTCCTTGAAGGCCAGCGTCGGGCCGTGGAACAGCTCCAATAGGCTTAACGAGTCCGACAGGCGTTTAACTGGTGTCGTCTCAGAATGGTGAAAGCTCGCATAAGCGCGCGTGCAGAGCCCAGCCACCGTCGCCTCCGGCAGCGCATCGCCCGCCATTGCGCTCAGAATGCGGGTCGCAACGGAAACGTAGGACTCCCCAGGCTCTGCGGGCGCGATACTCGGAAATGTCTCTGGCACGTAAAGCCCGCCATCGGGTGCCAGCCCCGCCAAGCAGGCGTCCACAAACCCGACAGGCTCTGCTTGTCCGCGTGTGGAGATGTACTTCATGACGCACTCCCGAACCGAAGCCGGCCCTTCGCGCCGTGGAAGGCGAGATAGACGCCGACCAGCGCAGCCGCCAGGCCCCACCAACTCAGCGCATAGCCGAGATGCCGCTGGGGCGGAAGCGTATCGATCCGCTCAATCGTAACGTATGGATTGATTGCGATCCGTTTGCGCGACAGGTCATCCATCATCCGCACAGTAACCTCGGCGGGTTCAACAACCCGTGTTTCCGGATCAGCTTCATACCCGTAGGTCTCAATCAGCGCAGCGCCATCGAACGTGTACCACCGATTGTTCTCAATATCGTCCGGTGCCGTAAACGCGCCGCGTTTCACTGGCCGTACGAACACAGCGCTGGGCCGCTCAATCGCGCCAAGACCAAACAAGGGCAACTCGACCGGTTCAGGACCACTTGTTGCATCCCAGAGCGTCAGCACGGGCTCGCCGATGCCATCGACGCGCCCGGGCACGTATCGGCGCCACACGGCCTCGCTATCAATCAGTCCGTAAACCTGCCGGGCCACCCCGCCTCGTTCGGCCTCCACGAGGACGGTGACGGTCTCATAAGATGGCGGCGGCGCGGCCTCCTGCTCCAGGCCACTGCGAAACTTATCCCACTGCCAGTCGCCGAGCCAAAGCAAGACTGCCAGGGCAGCAAGCACCCCGACCGTCATGATTGGATAAGGTTTAAACGTCACGGGTGTGCGCCAATACCCTCGCTAGGCACCGAGGACGATGTACGGAACGACATAGACAAAGGCGAACAGGAACAGCCAGACCACGTCAACGAAGTGCCAGTACCAGGCCGCAAACTCAAAGCCGAGGTGCTTCTCCTTGGTCAAGCCACCCGCCATCATCCGCAAAAGGCAGACGATCAGGAAGATTGTTCCGATGACCACGTGAGCGCCATGGAAGCCCGTCGCCATGAAGAAGGCCGAGCCATACAGCGTGCCGTCATAAGTGAAGCCGGCATGGGAGTACTCGACTGCCTGCAAGTAGGTGAAGAACAGGCCAAGCAGAACCGTAAGGAACAGGCCCCATTTCGCTTCTGACCGGTTACCATGCTGCAACGAATGGTGTGCCCACGTGACGGTGGTGCCCGAGAGCAGCAAGACCAGCGTGTTGATCAGCGGCAGGTGGAACGGATCAAAGGTCTCAACCCCCGTCGGCGGCCAGTCTGCGAAGCGCTGCAGGCTGTCCGCATAAATCGGGTTCGTCGCATCCCAGGTCGATCCGACGCGGGCATCGGAATAGATTGCAAACTCGAAAAAGCCCCAGAACCAGGCCACGAAGAACATGACTTCTGACGCGATAAACAGAATCATGCCGTAGCGAAGGCCAATCTGCACCACGGGCGTATGGTCCCCGGCGCGGCTTTCCTTGACGACTTCGCGCCACCACCCAAACATAACCCAGATGACCATGGCAAAGCCGAGGAAGAGCAGCCAGGTCGTGCCCTGCTCCATGCCCCAGAGGCCCTTCATATAGTTCACGCCGCCAATCGCGAGAACCGCAACAGCAATAGATCCCAGCAGCGGCCAGGGTGAAGGGTTTACCAGGTGATAGTCGTGTCTCACATCGCCGTGGGCCATGTCCGTAATCCCTTATCGTCTCAGTTTCTGGGGTTTAGCGCGCCGCCGTCGACGCCTGCAAGATTGGGTGAAAGCGCGGCCGTTTGGCCAGCGCCCGGGAAATTGCCGGTTTCAAAGAACGTATAAGACAGCGTGATCGTACGGATCGAGCGCCCAGCGCGCTCTTCATCCATATCTGGCGACACGAAAAACACCACTGGCAATGTCTTTGTCTCGCCCGCTGCAATGACGCGCTCCTCAAAACAGAAGCATTCGAGCTTGGCGAAATAAATGCCGGCTTCGTGTGGGGTTACGTTGTAGCTCGCGATCACGCTAACCGGCTCGTCAGACGTGTTGGTGACTTCATAGGTCGCAAGACCATGCTCGCCAAGGCGGATATCAAAGCTGGTATCGATTGGGCGGAACAGGAGCGGTGCATCGGCGACGTTCGCGTCAAAACGCACTTCCACTTCGCGCTCGGAAACGCGGTCTGGCGCTTCGCGAGCAATCTGCGTCGTCCCGCCAAAGCCGGTGACACGGCAAAACGTGTCGTAGATCGGGTCAGCGGCAAAGGCGAGGCCCAGCATGAAAGCAACGACACCAGACGCAATCAGGGCAATGCGGGAATTGTTCATCACATGCGCTCCGGAATACCAGAACCGATGCGCACCATCGTGACAATGGCAACCAGGGCCACAAAGCCAACAAGCGCCAAGGCCAGCCAGATATTGCGGCGCTTGCGCGCAGCATCCTCTTCCGGCGACAGCGGGCGCGGCTCGGGCGTTGGCGATGGCGTCTGCTCAGTCATCGCGCAAGCCCCGAAATTGGAAGGTGAAGTCCGGTACCATGCTCAGCAATCACCACGCCGAACAGGACAAACAGATAAAGGATTGAGTAGGCAAACAGGCCCTTGGCCTTCCTGAAGTCTGCCGGCTGTGCATCCGCCTCGCCCGCCCGGCTGCGCCACACACCAAAGGCAAGCCAGATAAACGCAGCGCCGAGCCCGGTTGAGATCACCGCATAGGCCCATCCGCCGAGACCCGTCAGCAAAGGCGTCGCCGCCACAGCCACCATGGCCAAGGTGTACCAGAAGACATGCGCCCGGGTGGATTTTGCGCCATGGGTCACCGGCAGCATCGGCACGCCGGCTTTCGCATAATCCTTGCTCGCGAGCAGCGACAGGGCCCAGAAGTGCGGCGGTGTCCAGAAGAAGATGATCGCAAACAGGATCCACGCATCGAGCGGCGTCGTCCCCGTAACGGCAGCCCAACCGATGACAGGCGGAAACGCGCCTGCGCCGCCGCCAATAACGATGTTTTGCGGCGTCGAGCGCTTAAGCCACATCGTGTAGACCACGCCGTAATAGAAGATCGATCCCGCCAGCAGGACAGCCGCGAGCGTATTCGATGCCAGCCACATCAACAGAACCGATACACCGGACATGATGAGGCCGAGCGCGATGGCCTCATCTTTCGGCACTGCGCCAGACGGGATCGGACGGGTCGACGTCCGCCCCATCACGGCGTCGATATCGGCGTCATACCACATATTGATCGCGCCTGCCGCGCCGGAGCCGAGCGCCACGGCGAGCACTGCGATCGCTGCCATGACCGGGTTCATGGACACACCCGTCATGCCCTGCGCGGCCACGAGCCCAGCGACGCCGGTGAACACCACGAGCGTCATGATGCGCGGCTTCATTAGCTGCACATAATCTCCCGCCGTGGCGTAACGCGGGGTCGTTTCTGTTACGGTCAGATCCGTCATTGTGCCGGTCAGGTCCTTGTGCGTGTGCCGCCAGGCGCCAAAGGCAACCGGCGGCACTCAGTCTGATTAGCGCCCTGGCCTAGTGGCCAGCGTCCGACTTCACCACCGGAAGCGTATTGAACTGGTGGAAGGGCGGCGGGGATGGCAGCGACCACTCAAGCGTGGTTGCGCCTTCGCCCCATGGATTGGCTTCTGCTTTGCGGCGGCGCAATGCGGCTTCGACAACGCCGACGAAGAACACAATCGTCGCCACCAGCGTGATCGCGTAACCGATCGACGACCAGTAGTGCCAGGTCGCAAAGCCATCCGCATAGTCAATGTAGCGGCGCGGCATGCCCTGAAGGCCGAGGAAGTGTTGCGGGAAGAACAGGACATTCGAACCGATGAACATCAGCCAGAAGTGAACACCGCCAATGGTGCCGTTGTACTTCACGCCGAACATCTTCTCGAACCAGTAGTACCAGCCGGCAAACAAGCCAAACACGGCACCCAGCGACAAGACATAGTGGAAGTGCGCGACAACGTAATAGGTGTCGTGCAGGGCGTGGTCGATGCCGGCATTGGCCAGCACGACGCCCGTAACGCCGCCTACGGTGAACAGGAAGATGAATCCGATCGCCCAGAGCATTGGCACTTTGAAGTCGATGGAGCCGCCCCACATAGTCGCGATCCACGAGAAGATCTTAATACCTGTCGGCACTGCGATGACCATCGTGGCTGCAACGAAGTAAGCCTTCAGGTCGACATTCATACCGACCGTGTACATGTGGTGCGCCCACACGATGAAGCCGATCACACCGATGGAAACCATGGCGTAAGCCATCCCCAGATAGCCAAACACGGGCTTCTTGGAGAACGTCGATACGATGTGGCTGATGATGCCGAAGGCCGGCAGGATCATGATGTAGACTTCCGGGTGCCCGAAGA
>JBCBWQ010000209.1:0-4666 GCA_039817025.1 Pseudomonadota bacterium
CGAGGTCGGCGCTCTAACGTATCCCCATGAAGACGCCGATACTATGGCTGGGGCCTTACGCGACATCGGCTTCGATCTCGTCGGCGGTGGCGTGGTCCAGGACGCTGACCAGGCAGCAATGAGCCGGGCCATCCTCGACTTCACACGGGCCTTGAGGGACGCAGGGCCGGAGGCTGTCGGCTTCTTTTACTATTCGGGCCATGGCGCATCCACTTCGATCAGCGGTCGTCGGCGCAACTACCTCATTCCATCTGGGGCACCGCTTCAGAACGCCGACGAGCTTGCCTTTGGCGGCGTCGATCTCAGCGGCGTCATCGACACGCTCAGCACCGTGGGCGCAAAAGCCGTATTTGTTGTATCAGACGCCTGCCGGGACGACCTGTTATGGACGTCGTCGACCAAGGGCGGCGCTGAGCGTGACAAGGGTTTCGCTGTTGAGCGCGACCGGGCCGGCCTGTTCATCGTCCACGCTACGGCAGACGGGGAGACTGCACCAGACGATGGCTTATTCGCACAAGCGCTCGCCTCCAAACTTGCCTCTCCGGGCGTATTCGCAGACCGCGCCTTCCTGCTCGCATTCCGGGAGGTTGCGCGTCAGCGACCGATCTATCGCGTGCCCACCATTGCTGGCACGTTGCGCAAAGACATCTGCTTTGTCAGTTGCCCTGGCGAGGCCGTCGAAACCGACGTCATGCGCGCTGACCGTCTTGCCTGGGAGCGCGCTCGCGCTGGTGCGACCCTGGACGCCGCTCAAACCTATCTCAACGACTATCCCGACGGGCGCTTCGCGCCAGAGGCGCGTGCCATGCTCAACGCGTTCGGCGCTGCGGACCTTGATGACATCATGCGCAGTGCGGAGGCGGCTTTTCGGACAAACGATTATGCGGCTGCGCTGACCTATGCCTCAAAGGCTTGTGACCTCGGCAGTCATCATGCTTGTTCTAATGTTGCTACCCTCTACGAATACGGATCAGGCGTCGACGAAGACAAACCCCGCGCACGGTTGATGTATGAAGACGCCTGCGACGGCGGATATGTTCAAGCGTGCTTCTACCTCGGCGCGATGCTGATTGAAGGTGCCGGTGGCATGGCCGACCGATCCCGCGGCGAAGCTGTTCTTGCTAGCGCGTGCGCGGATGGAAGCGGACGCGCCTGCGCCGAACTCGGCGATCTCTTGACCCGCGAGGAGCGAAGCGTCGATGAGCAAGCCCGCGGTGCCTCGCTGCTCATCGAACAGTGCGACGCCGACGATGCTCAGGCTTGCGCTTATCTAGGATCGGCCTTCTTCAACGGCGCAGGCGTGGCGACTGACCTCGCCAGGGCCCGCAGCCTTGCTGAAAGGAGTTGCAATCTTGGAAGCAGCCTAGGGTGCCATGGTTACGGGGTGCTACTTAGAAATCCAGGTGCCGGGCCCATCGACGAGGCCGAGGCCGCTGAGGCTCAGGAGTACGCGTGTGAAGCCGGGTTCATGGACGCCTGTATGGATCTTGGCTTTCACTATGAGCGCGGTTTGGGCGTTGAAGCAAATATCAAGAAAGTCGCCGACGCGCACCGCAAAGCCTGCGACGCCGACATCGCGGTCTCCTGCCGCCAGCTCGGCGGAATCAATCTCCTGGGGTTTGGCGAGTCAGCCTCGCCGGGAGACGCCATGCGCCGCCTGCGGAAAGCCTGCGACCTCCGTGACTGGCAGGCCTGCGCATTTGCCGGGTCGACGCTCTACCATGGTCAATATGGCATCGCGCAGGACCAGCAAGCCGGATCATTGCTCTCAGCCATTGCCTGCGAGAATGATTTTCAACAGGCCTGCGTTCAGCTGGCCCAAGCGGTTCTCGATGGTGTCGCGACGTCGACGACTCCCGGTCGGATGCGCGATCTGACCATGCAAGCGTGCAATGCTGGCAACGGATATGGTTGCGCGGTCCACGGCGAACTTCTGTTCCGCGGCGTCGACGGTGAGATTGATAAATCCGGTGCTGCGCGTGCCTTCGTAAAAGGGTGCGAGTATTCGGCTGAAGCCGAAAACCAAGTCCCCGACTTCAGCGCCTGCATCGGTGCTGGGAACGTCCACCTCAACGGCGACGGGGTGCGCCGAAGCCGCAAGAAGGCGGAAGCCTACTTCGAACGGGTCTGCGCCCTGACGAGCGGCTATACCTGCACTGCGACTGGTGCCTGGCCGACATCAGAGGGCGTTTTCTGGCCGAGTACCCGTTGATCCGTTAGTTTGCTATTCTGGAAGCAGCCGAGCCAAAGCAAGTCTGGTCAGCCTGGCACCCGCGATCATACCGCACGAGTCGGGTTTGCGTGGAACTGGCAGCCAACTCATTTGATTTCTAGCATCTCTTTCAGATTGAACGAGCTTTCTATGAGCGTCCGCGTGTAGTCCATTTGCGGGGACTCAAAAATGTCCGTTGTGACACCTTGCTCCACGATGCGGCCATCGCGCATGACCATCACATAGTCAGACACGGCCTGGATCACAGCGAGATCGTGACTGATAAACACGTACGAAAGCTCAAACTCTTTCTGCAGGTCGCATAGCAGATCGAGCACTTCCTTCTGTACTGTGCGATCAAGCGCGGAAGTCGGTTCGTCTAGTACCACGACTGCCGGACGTAAGACCATGGCGCGAGCGATCGCGATCCTTTGGCGTTGCCCGCCCGAAAACTCATGAGGAAAGCGATTGCGTACGGACTGGTCGAGCCCGACCTTTTCAAGGATCGCAAGTGCGAGGTCAGTACGCTCGGTCTTTCCGAGTTCTGGACGGTGGGTCAGGAGGCCTTCTTCGACAATGTTGAGTACGGTAAGGCGCGGCGAAAGCGACCCGTATGGGTCTTGAAACACCATCTGCAGTTCCTCGCGGAAGGGTGTAAGTTCCTTTTTTGACAGCTCCTGCAAGCGATTGCCGAGATAGACGATACTTCCCTCGCTATCGATGAGGCGCAGGAGTGCTCGCCCAAGCGTGGACTTGCCTGATCCGCTTTCTCCCACAAGCCCTATCGTTTGTCCCTTGCGCAGCCGTAGGGTCGTATCTTTAACCGCGTGAAAGCGCGTATCCTTACGCAGAAACCCAGGACCCTCTCCATAAGTGACGTTCAAGGCCTCGGCCTCCAAGACGACGTCATGATCATCGCCGACGGGTGATTTCGCGCCCTCGGGTTCGGCATCAAGAAGCATTCTCGTATAATCCGTCGACGGATTACCGAAGATCGCTCTGGTCTCTCCATGCTCCATGACAAGACCACGGCGCATCACATAAACTCGATCCGCAAACGCTTCGACAATGCCCAGATCGTGTGTGATGAAAATGATGCTCATGCCGAGATCGCGATTTAATTGTGCGAGCAATTTCAGGATTTCGGCTTGGGTGGTTACGTCGAGGGCGGTGGTCGGTTCGTCGGCAATAAGAATGTCCGGCGAATTAGCGAGTGCCATGGCGATCACAATGCGCTGACGTTGTCCGCCAGAGAGCTCCGACGGGAAGGAAGAAAACCGTCGCTCCGGCTCAGGAATCTGCACCGTGCGCATGAGCTCTAGCGCCCGTGCTTTTGCGTCTTCCTTGCTTGCACCGCCATGGGCTCGCAGTGGCTCCATGATCTGGTCACCTACCCTGTACAGCGGATCGAGAGAGGTCATTGGCTCCTGGAAGATGATCGAGATCTTAGAGCCGCGGATACGGTTCATTTCTCTCTGCGACAGATCGAGCAAATTTTGACCCTGAAAGATAACTTCGCCCTTCGCCGCTCCATTTGAGGCAAGAATACCAAGCGTACTCATGGCGATTTGGCTTTTACCCGATCCGCTTTCTCCAACGATGGCAACGACGTCTCCAGCTCCGATACGAATGGATATGTCCTTGACGGCATGGACAGTCCCATCCGGCGTATCGAAGTCGATCACCAGGTTGCGGATGTCGAGGGCAGGGGATGCGTCAGCGTCCATGTCAGCGGTCTTTCGGAT
The DNA here is from genome assembly GCA_039817025.1 of Pseudomonadota bacterium. GTDB lineage: Bacteria > Pseudomonadota > Alphaproteobacteria > Caulobacterales > Hyphomonadaceae > JANQQC01. Next base: position 3,958 of record JBCBWQ010000209.1, read on the forward strand.
CGAGCGCGTCGCGTAGTCCGTCGCCAAGGAAGTTCAGCGCAAAAAGAAGGATGGACATGGTCAATGCAGGAAAGATCAGTAGATATGGGTCGTTGCGCATATATCGCGCACCTTCCGAGATCAGTACGCCCAGCGATGTGAGCGGCTCCTGCACGCCAAGTCCAAGGAAGCTCAGAAAGCTCTCGAGAAGAATCACGCGCGGAATGAGCAGCGTCATATAGACAACAACCGTACCGGCAAGATTGGGAACGATGTGTCGCTTGATGATATCGCCGCGGCTGACCCCAAGCGCTTGCGACGCCTGCACGAATTCCTGCTGCTTCAGTTGTAGCGTCTGTCCCCGCGTGATCCGCGCCATGTCCAGCCATTGTATGCAGCCGACCGCAATGAAGATCAGGACGATATTATTGCCGAAAAAGACAACGAGCAGGATGACGAAGAAGACAAAGGGAAGCGAATAGAGAAGGTCGACAAAGCGCATCATCAGATTGTCGGTCGCGCCGCCCACAAAGCCTGACACGGCCCCATAGGTCACGCCAATTATCAGGGCGACGCCTGTCGCGAGCGCTCCAACCATAAGAGAAATGCGCAGCGACATGAAAATTCGGGTCAAAAGATCTCGCCCGTTCTGATCAGTCCCCATTAGGAACCGAAGGCCTTGTATGTCGGCTGTGATCACGCCTTGTCGTGGGTCGTCCGCCACGATTTC
>JBCBWQ010000020.1:0-20066 GCA_039817025.1 Pseudomonadota bacterium
CCAGCGTAAACGCACCGATCTGCGCAAGGCCGATGCCGAGGCCGCCCCACAGGCCGTATTGTTCGATGAACCCGCTCATGGCGCCGCCCTACTCCGCCGCCACCGGGGTTTCAAGGCCCCGCTTCTGTTGAGAGCACTCCGCCATCGTCTTTGATGCGCGAGCGATGGCGTTTGTGAAGTAAAAGTCCGTGATCGGAGAGGTCAGCGGCACGGCTGAAACTGTGCCAGACGCCTCAATCGGCATCCTTAGCGCGTCCACCCCTGCTGCACCGGGTGCGTAACCCAGCCCTGCAAAAACGGATGCCTCACCTTCGCGCAAGACGTCCCGCAGCGCTTTTGCCGTATCATAACCAAGTGGCTTTCCGAGCACGTCAGACAGAGCGCGGAAAATTGCCCACCCTTCGCGCGCTTCACCCTTTGGCTGAACGCCGCGGCGGGTCATCTGAACCCGGCCTTCCGTATTCACAAACGTCGCGTCCATTTCGGTGTAGGCCGCACACGGCAAAACGATGTCTGCCTGGACTGCGCCCTGGTCGCCGTGGTGGCCAACATAAATCACAGTCTTGTTGCCAAGCCTGGACAGATCGACATCATCGGCACCGAGCAGGACCACGACATCCTTGTCGCCCGACAGGATGCCGGCCGTATCGGATCCGCCCTCGCCCGGCACAAAACCAACATCGAGCGCTCCGACGCGGGCTGCAGCTGTGTGCAGGAGGCCGAAACCCGCCCAGTCTTCCTGAACTGCACCCGTATCATTCGCCAACTCGAGCGCGGCGGCGAGGATCGCCTGACCGTCTTCGCGGGCCAGCGCAGCTTCCCCAACGACGATCATGGGGCGTTTTGCAGATTTCAGCGTGTTGAGGAACGCGTGTCCGCTCACAAGCGCGTCCGGTCCTTCGCCGAGATGGGCGTAGTCGTAGGTGAGGTCAGCTGCTTCACCCACGACCCCAACTTCGAGATCGTTCCAGAGCCATGCTTTGCGAATACGCGCATTCCAGACGGCCGCCTCAAGGCGCGGATTGGCACCAACCAGAAGAAGCGCGTCAGCCTCTTCAACGCCCATGAGGGTCGGGTTCAGAATATAGCGCTCACGCACGCCATCTGTGCCATAGGCTGCGCCGTCCGGCCGGCAGTCTGTGCTGTTGACGCCAAGGCTGCGGAACAAGTCCAGCGCTGCTTTGAGTTGCTCGACCTCAACCAGATCACCCGCGAGCACGCCAACCTTGTCAGGCGATGTGCCGTCGAGCGCGGTCTTCACTGCGCCGAAAGCCTCACCCCATGTTGCCGGGCGCAGCTTGCCGCCTTCGCGCACGTAGGGCTTGTCGAGGCGCTGGCGCTGCAGGCCGTCCCAGATGAAGCGCGACTTATCCGACAGCCACTCCTCGTTCACCTCTTCATTGATGACCGGCATAATGCGCATCACGGCATCGCCCTTGGCATCAACGCGGATGGCTGAGCCCATGGCGTCCATCACGTCTATGCTCTCGGTTTTGCGCAGCTCCCACGGGCGCGCATTGTAGGCGTAGGGCTTAGAGGTCAGCGCACCGACGGGGCAAAGGTCGATGACATTGCCGGAGAGCTCTGATTCAAGCGATTTTTCGAGATAGGTCGTGATCTCGGCATTCTCGCCCCGACCCGTCATGCCGATCTCTTCGACGCCGGCCACTTCCGCAGCAAAGCGTACGCAGCGGGTGCACTGGATGCAGCGGGTCATGATCGTCTTGACCAGCGGGCCCATATTCTTGTCTTCCACCGCCCGCTTGTTCAACTCATAGCGCGAGCCGGAGCGGCCATAGGCCACCGCCTGGTCCTGCAGGTCGCACTCGCCGCCCTGGTCGCAGATCGGGCAGTCCAGCGGGTGGTTGATGAGGAGGAACTCCATCACCCCTTCCCGCGCCTTGTTGGCGTAGTCCGAGCCAGTCTTGATATTGGGGGCCGAACCATCGCGATTGGGACGCATCTCGCCCACAGTCTGCGCGCAGGACGCGATCGGCTTCGGCGCGCCTTCCCACTCGACAAGGCACATCCGGCAATTGCCGGCCACCGACAGGCGTTCATGGTAGCAAAAGCGCGGAATCTCAGCCCCCGCCGCCTCGCACGCCTGCATCAGCGTGTAGTGGCGCGGGACTTCGATGTCCTGGCCGTCGATGTTGAGTTTGAAGAGGTCGTCGGTCATCATTTACTCTCAAAATCGCCGCAGCGGTCGGAAGCTTCGGTTACTGGCCAAAGCACCTCGACCGGCTCGTCATCTTGACCCTTTCGAACTACCCGTGGCGCTGGCGCGCGCCGCAGGCAGCGTCCTAGCTGCTCGTTTGCTGCGCCCCAGTGTGCACAGTTTTTACAATGACCTCTCATGTCGCCCTACTCCGCCGCAACGCTCGCGCCCTGCACCATGGCGCGGGGCAAGCGGTACTCGTTGATGCGGTCTTCGATTTCGTGGCGGAAGTGGCGGATGAGACCCTGGATCGGCCAGGCGGCTGCGTCGCCGAGGGCGCAGATCGTGTGGCCTTCGACCTGTTTGGACACCTCCAGAAGCATATCGATTTCCTCGTGGCGCGCTTCGCCTTTGGCCATGCGCTCCATGACGCGCCACATCCAGCCGGTGCCTTCGCGGCACGGCGTACACTGGCCGCAACTCTCGTGCTTGTAGAAGTAGGAGATGCGCGCGATCGCCTTGATGAGGTCTGTGTCCTTGTCCATCACGATCACGGCCGCGGTGCCGAGGCCTGACTTCAGGTCCCGCAGCGTGTCGAAATCCATGTAAGCGTCCATGATCTGCTCGGCGGGAACCATAGGGACGGACGAGCCGCCGGGGATGACGGCCTTCAGATTGTCCCAGCCACCGCGGATGCCGCCACAATGGGTGTCGATCAATTCACGGAAGGTGATCGACATTTCCTCTTCGACATTGCACGGCGCATTCACATGGCCTGAGACGCAGAAGAGCTTCGTGCCGGTGTTGTTTTCCCGCCCGAAGCCTGCAAACCATTCCGCGCCGCGGCGCAGGATCGTCGGTACCACAGCGATGGATTCGACGTTGTTGACGGTGGTCGGGCAGCCATACAGGCCAGCATTGGCCGGGAATGGCGGCTTCAGGCGCGGCTGCCCCTTCTTGCCTTCAAGACTCTCCAGAAGGGCGGTTTCCTCGCCGCAGATATACGCGCCCGCGCCGTGGTGGACGTAGAGATCGAAGTCCCAGCCATTGATGTTGTTCTCGCCAATCAACTTGGCCGCGTAGGCTTCCTTGACCGCCTTCTCCAGCGCCTCGCGCTCAGCGATGTATTCCCCGCGCAGGTAAACGTAGCATTTGTGGGCGCGCATCGCCCGGCTCGCCACCATGCAGCCCTCGATCAGCAAGTGCGGATCGTGGCGCATGATTTCGCGGTCCTTACAGGTTCCTGGCTCGGACTCGTCTGCGTTGACGACCAGATAATGTGGCCGTTCACGCACTTCCTTAGGCATGAAGGTCCATTTCAGGCCCGTGGGGAAGCCTGCCCCGCCTCGCCCGCGCAAGCCTGACGCCTTGATCTGGTCGCACAGCCAGTCCGGCCCCTGCGCCAGCATCTCGCGGGTCATATTCCACGCGCCGCGCTGTTTGGCACCCTCCAGGTCTGGCGAATGCCGACCATAGAGATTGGTAAAGATGCGGTCCTTGTCCTCAAGCATCCGTTTGGTCCTTCGTCCGCAAGTATGTGATCAACGCCGGAAGGCTGAAGCCGAGCCCCATGAGGATCCCGCCGACCAGCCAGACCCAGTTACCTGTGCCGAGAAACCCGGCGACGCCGACAAGGATGCACGCACCCTCAATCATCGCCGCTGAGATCAGCGACCGCATGGGATCATTGCGCCCGGCCCTGCTCATGAGTCGTCTTCCTTACTGGATTCAACTTCGCCAGCGTCGACACGTCTGGAAAATTCTGTTTCGCCGCCCGTTGCCAATTGCGCGGCCTGTTCGATCCACGCTTCACGCTCAATTCGGCCGGGGAAGCTCAGATAGCCTTCCACCCAGTCAACGTTTTCGGGAGTCCAGGCAGCGATTTGCGCAAAGGTATGGATGCCGAGCACGTTCAGTTGGTCTTCGTTCTTGGGCCCGATGCCCTTGATGCGCTTGAGGTCATCCGCCTCAATCTTGGAGAGATCGACCGCCTCGGGCTTTGTGCCTGGAAGGTCTTTTACGCCGTCCGGCGCTTCAGCGCTGACTTCTTCGCGGTCCGCATTGGTCGGGGCGTCTGTCTCAGGCAGCGCTGCGGCTTCAGGCTCAGGCTCCGGGGCACCCGGCAGGTTTGGCAGCGTGATTGCCTTGGCCAAAGAGCCGTCAAACAGGCTTGCATCTGTCAGCACGTCCGTGCCGCCCACGGGTTCCGAATTCAGCCGCTCGATTTGCGGACCTGGGACGACCTCGGCACCATTTTGAAGCTTATCCAGGAGCTGGGCGAAGTTCGCGGTTGTGAGGTCTTCGTAGTAATCGTCATTGATCTGGACCATAGGCGCATTGGCGCAGGCTCCGAGGCACTCCACCTCTTCCCATGACAGCTTGCCGTCATCGGTAATGTAGCCGGGCTTACCGATCTTCGTTTCGCAAACATCCTTGAGATCGTTAGCGCCGCGCAACATGCACGGTGTCGTGCCGCAGAGCTGGACGTGGAACTTACCCACCGGCTTGAGGCGGAACATCGTGTAGAATGTCGCGACCTCGTAGACGCGGATGTAGGGCATTTCCAGCCGATCCGCGACTTCGCGCATGGCCGGTTCCGACAGCCAGCCATCATTGTCTTTCTGGGCGAGCCACAGCAGCGGGATCACGGCCGAGCGCTTCTTGTCTTCGGGATACTTGCCTAACCAGAACGCGATTTTCGGCTCTGTCTCCGCGTGGAAAGAAAAGCTGTCGCCTCCGGCTTCAAGGTCGAAACGGCGAACGGCCATCAGGCGTCCTCCTTCTTCGGCAAGACGACGCGCCCGGCATCATCCAGCGCCATGAATGGGTTGTAGGCGATCTCCCAGGCATTGCCTTCGGGATCTGCAAAATAGCCCGAGTAGCCGCCCCAGAATGCCTTATGCGGCGCTGTGGTGATCTCGACACCCTTCTCAGCAAGCGCAGCGAACATGGCGTCGACTTCCTCAACCGAACGGGCGTTGTAAGCGAGCGCCGCCCCTTTGAAGCCAGTGTTATCGCCGAGCGCGATCCCGGCATCATCGGCCAGCTTGTCATTCTCCCACAGCCCGAACAGAAAGCCGCCCATGTCGAAAATGGTCATGCCGTCAGGGCCGACATTCTTCAGACCGATGACGTCTTCATAGAACGCCGTCAGCGCTGCGCGGTCCGCACAGCCGAGCGTGACGAAACTCATACGGTGTTCCGGGAAGACGCCCATTATCGGTCAATCTCCCCAAACACGACATCGAGCGAGCCGAGAATAGCTGAAACGTCCGGCAGCATGTGGCCTTTGCAGAGATGGTCCATCGCCGCGAGGTGCGGATAGCTCGGCGCGCGCATTTTTACGCGATACGGCCGGTTCGTTCCATCGGCGACGAGGTAGACGCCGAATTCACCCTTGGGGGCCTCGATCGCAGCGTACACCTCACCCGCAGGCACATGAAAGCCCTCTGTGTAGAGTTTGAAATGGTGGATCAGCGCCTCCATCGAGCGCTTCATCTCGGTGCGGCGGGGCGGAGAGACCTTGGAGCCCGCTAGCAACACCTCACCCGGCTCGAGCTTCTCGATGCACTGCTTGATGATCTTCACGCTCTCCAGCATCTCATCCATGCGGCACACATAGCGATCATAATTGTCGCCGTTCTTGCCAATGACGACCTTGAAGTCGAGCTCGTTATAAATCTCGTAGGGCTGCGCGCGGCGCAGGTCCCAAGCGAGCCCTGATCCCCGCACCATGACGCCGGAAAAGCCCCAATCGAGGATTGTTCGCTGGTCGACAACGCCAATGTCGACATTGCGCTGCTTGAAGATGCGGTTCTCGGTGACGAGACCTTCAATAGCGGCGAGTTTTTCCGGGAACGCATCACACCACGCATCGATATCAGCGATGAGCTGGTCGGGCAGATCCTGATGGACGCCGCCCGGACGGAAATAGGCCGCATGGAGGCGGGACCCGCAGGCCCGCTCGTAGAATACCATGAGCTTTTCACGCTCCTCAAAGCCCCAAGTGATTGGCGTCAGCGCGCCCACGTCGAGGATTTGCGTGCAGATGTTCATCAGGTGGTTCAGGATCCGCCCGATCTCGGAATACAACACGCGAATAATACTGGCGCGGCGCGGAACCTCGATATTGAGGAGCTTTTCAATCGCCAGGCACCAGGCGTGCTCCTGATTCATCGGCGACACGTAATCGAGGCGATCAAAATACGGCAGACCCTGGAGATACGTCTTGTACTCCATGAGCTTTTCGGTGCCGCGGTGGAGCAAGCCGATATGGCTGTCGATGCGTTCGACGACTTCGCCGTCGAGGTCCATCACCATGCGCAGCACACCATGGGCTGCCGGGTGTTGGGGCCCGAAATTCAGCGTGAATGTGCGGTCGTTCTGGTCGTGCGCGCCGTCAGCCATCGGAGGTCTCCTGTTCGGCGGCTTTTTCATCGCCCGGCGCAACCGTGGTCATGCCTTCCCATGGGCTCAGGAAGTCGAAATTGCGGTACTCCTGGGTGAGTTTCACCGGCTCGTAGACGACACGCTTCTGCAGGTCGTCATAGCGCACTTCTGTGTGCCCGGTGAGCGGGAAGTCCTTGCGCAATGGATAGCCTTCAAAGCCGTAATCGGTGAGCAGGCGGCGAAGGTCCGGGTGTCCGGCGAAGGTAATGCCGTACATGTCGAAGGCCTCGCGCTCATACCAGTCAGCGCCGGAGAAGACAGTGGTGATCGTAGGCACAGCCGCGTCTTCGTCGGTGCGGGTCTTCACGCGCACCCTCTGGTTCATCCGCATCGACAGGAGATGATAGACCACGTCGAACCGTTCGGTGCGCTCGGGATAATCCACGCCGGCAATATCGACCAGCGTCTCGAACAGGCACTGGCTATCATCGCGAAGGAACCGGATGACGTCATCGATCTGGTCGCGGCTGGCATGCACCACCAGTTCGTCACGCTCCAGTCCTGCGCGCTGCACGGCGTCCGGCTGGCCCTGTGCGATGTGGGCCGCAAGCTCTTCAAGATTTTCCAGAGTTGTCATGTCCGTATCCTAGCGCTCGATCGAGCCCTCGCGGCGGATCTTCTTTTGTAGCTGTAGCAGGCCATACACCAGCGCCTCGGCGGTCGGCGGGCAGCCCGGAACGTAGATATCCACAGGCACGATGCGATCACAGCCGCGCACGACGGAATAAGAATAGTGATAGTAACCGCCGCCATTGGCGCAGGAGCCCATGGAAATCACGTAGCGCGGCTCGGGCATCTGGTCGTAGACCTTGCGCAGCGCCGGAGCCATCTTGTTGGTCAGCGTACCAGCCACGATCATCACGTCCGACTGGCGGGGCGACCCACGCGGTGCCATGCCAAAACGCTCAAGGTCATAGCGCGGATTGCCCGCCTGCATCATTTCAACGGCGCAGCAAGCAAGGCCAAATGTCATCCACATGAGCGAGCCAGTCCGCGCCCACGCGATCAGGTCGTCAGCCGCGGCGGTAAAGTAGCCCTTGTCGGCGAGCGTGTCCGACAAGCCAGCGTAGAAAGGGTCATCCGGACGGGGCTCGTGGCCACCTTCGATGCCGGCCCGACCAGCGCCCAGCGCATAGGGTTTGAAACCGTCTTCTGCCATTATTCCCACTCCAGTGCGCCGCGGCGCCACTCATAAATGAACCCGATTGTCAGCACGAGCAGGAACACAACCATCGACCAGAAACCGAACACGCCAATCGTCCCGAGGCTCACAGCCCACGGGAACAGAAACGCCACCTCCAAATCAAAAATTATGAACAGGATTGCGACGAGGTAGAAGCGTACGTCGAACTTCATACGCGCATCGTCGAAGGCGTTGAATCCGCACTCATAGGCCGAATTTTTCTCCGGGTCTGGATTAGATGGCGCGAGCGCATAATTCAGGACGATGAAGCCAATCGAAATCGCTGCCCCGATGCCGAGGAAGATGATCACGGGCAAGTAGTCCAGCGCGAGGCGTTCGATTTCGGTCATGAGTCTGACGATCTCCTTGCCGGCGGTCCGGGTTCCGGCGCTTTGCGATGGTCGGTTAGGACGGTTTCATCGCAGGCGCAACATACCCGCCACATACTAAGCCTAATCGTCGCAAATGCACCGAAATTGACTGCGGCGCTGCGTCACGCCAACGCTTCCTGCTTGACGATTGATCAGCGGCGTTGAAAGCCATCCCATCGATCTTGCGGAGGCTCCGATGCAACTCGGCGTTTGCTATTTTCCTGAGCACTGGCCCGAGGCGATGTGGGCCGAGGATGCGGCACGCATGGTGGATGCTGGCCTGTCACTTGTTCGGATCGGGGAATTCGCCTGGAGCCGATATGAACCAGAACCCGGATGCTTCGATTTCGGCTGGTATGAGCGCGCCCTGGAGACGCTGTATGCGGCAGGGCTGAAGGTCATCGCCTGCACGCCGACAGCAACGCCGCCGAAGTGGCTGATCGACCGTCATCCAGACATTCTCGCCCATGACAGGCGCGGGACTCCCCGAAAGTTCGGCTCGCGGCGGCATTGCTGCTTTTCGAGCCCAACCTATCGTTCAGAATCGCAGCGGATCACCAAGGCTCTTGCGGAACGGTTTGGCGAGCACCCGGCCATTACGGCCTGGCAGACGGATAATGAGTATGGCTGCCATGACACAACGCAATCCTACTCCCCTGCTGCGCGGGATGCCTTCAGACTTTGGTTGGCTGAGCGATACGGCGACATCGCTGCCCTCAATACCGCTTGGGGAAATGTTTTCTGGAGCATGGAGTATCGCAGCTTCGATGAAATCGATCTGCCGATGCAGGCCGTCACCGAGCTCAATCCGTCCCATGTTATGGCGTTCAAACGGTTTTCGTCAGATCAGGTGCGCGCCTTCAATGCCGAGCAGGTCGACATACTGCGCAATCTGTCCCCGGGCCGGAAGATCATCCACAACTTCATGGGCTTCGTAACCGATTTTGACCATCACGCCGTTGGCGCAGACCTCGATGTTGCCTCCTGGGATGCCTATCCGCTGGGGTTCCTGGAGCAGTTCTTCTTTTCGAACGAGGACAAGGCCCGGCGGATGCGTGTGGGCCATCCGGACCTTCTGGCCTTCCACCACGACCTCTATCGCGGCTGCTCCCCGGAATGGGCCGTAATGGAGTTGCAGCCGGGACCTGTGAATTGGGCCGCGCACAATCCTGCGCCGCTGCAAGGGGCGGTCGAGCTCTGGGCGCTGGAAGCGTTGGCGCACGGGGCTTCGTTCGTGAGCTGGTTTCGCTGGCGGCAGGCTCCGTTTGCGCAGGAGCAAATGCATGCGGGACTGTTGAGGCCGGATAGCGCCCCGGCTCCGGCGCTGGACGAAGCCCGCGCCGTGGCAGACCTGATCCCTGCCCTTCAGGACTCGGTGACGCAGAGTGCACCTGTCGCCCTTCTGTTCGATTACGCCGATATCTGGTCGATCCAAACCCAGCCTCAGGGCGCAAGTTTTAATGCCCATGAGCATGTCTTCAGTTGGTATGCTGCCCTCCGGCGGCTCGGATTTGATGTGGACATCTTGAACCCAGATGCCGATCTGACGGGCTACTCAGTGGTCTGCGCGCCGCAGAGCATCCATCTGACGGACGCACACGTGACCGCCCTCGAGCAAAGCGGCGCTACGCTGGTTTTCGGGCCTCGTACGGGATCGAAGACGCCAGATCTGACGATTCCGGACACGCTTGCGCCCGGGTCGTTGCAAGCCCTGCTGCCGCTCAAGGTGACCCGCACAGAGAGCCTGAGACCGGATGCGCCGCAAACGGTCCTGGTCGATGGAAACATCCACACCTGCACCCGCTGGCGCGAGGAGATCGAAACGGAGCTGGTTCCGCGACTGCGGTTTGAAGACGGAGGCGGGCTTTGGTACGCGCACGATCGAGCGCACTACATCGCCGCGTGGCCTGATGATGCGCTTTTGACCGCAATTCTTGGCGCAGTCGCCGAGGAGGCAGGCCTTGTGACCATGCCTTTGGGCGATGATCTGCGGGTGCGCCGGCTGGGCGATCTCGTGTTTGCGTTCAACTACAGCCCAGAGCCGTGCGACGCCCGCCCTGCCGGCGCGCCCGAGGACGCCGCGCGCTTTGTGCACGGCGGCCCCGACCTGCCCCCGGCGGGCGTCGCGATCTGGACGGCCTAGCCTTCGGTTACTGGCGTCAGGATGATTTCGACGCGGCGGTTCGCAGCGCGGCCTTCGGCTGTCGCGTTGTCGGCAATCGGCGAGGTTTCACCGAGGCCGTAGGCATTCACCCGGACCTGCTGCATGCCGAGGCCAACCAGATAGTTCTGGACCGACACCGCGCGCTGCTCGGACAGGGTCTGGTTGTACGTGTCGTCGCCATCGGCGCTGGCGTGGCCAATGATGTCGACAGCCGTTGAGGGATACTCAACGAGCGTGTTCGCCACACCGGTCAGCGGGTCACGGAAGCTTGGCTTGATCGCAGCGCTGTTCACATCGAACGTGACATTAGACGGCATCGTCAGCGCAATCTGATCGCCCTGGCGCTCGACTTCGATACCCGAGCCTTCCGTGCGGCGCTTGAGGGCTTCTTCCTGTCGGCGCATGTATTCGCCTGCGGCACCGCCAGCGATGGCACCCACGGCTGCGCCAATGGCCGCGTTCCGCCCATCGTCACCGCCAGCGAGCACGCCAACCCCAGCCCCAATGACAGCGCCGCCAGCAGCCCCTTGAACGCGCCGATCCTGAAGCGCGCCCTGGCACGCCGTCAGCGTAAGTGCAGCCGCTGCTGCGAAGACCATCGTTTTCATACGTTTTCTCCATGGTTTGCGGCGGCCGAACGCCCCGTCAGCCCCCACCGCGCTTTTACCCTAGTGCGAGTCTTTCGAGCGCTTGGCTTAAGATTACGAAACAATGCGCTGTGGTGCAGCGCAAAAAAGAACCGCCGCAGCTCCTGGCCGCGGCGGTTCCTGTTTTGCCGGAAAGATCAAGCGCCTAGTGGCCGCCGGCGAGCACGGCGAGCATCAGCAGCGCCACGATGTTCGTGATCTTGATCATCGGGTTCACAGCCGGACCAGAGGTGTCCTTGTAGGGATCGCCCACTGTGTCGCCCGTCACGGCGGCTTTATGGGCTTCAGAGCCCTTTCCGCCGTAGTTTCCGTCCTCGATGTACTTCTTGGCATTGTCCCAAGCGCCGCCACCCGAGGTCATCGAGATGGCAAGGAACAGTCCCGTCACGATAACGCCGAGCAGCATTGCGCCGACCGCGGCGAGCGCAGCGGCCACGCCGCCAATCCACCAGATCACGAGGAAGAGCACGATCGGCGACAACACGGGCAGGAGCGACGGAACCAGCATTTCCTTGATCGCTGCCTGGGTCAGGATATCCACCGCACGCGCATAGTCAGGCTTGGTTTCGCCCTTCATGATTCCGGGGTCTTCGCGGAACTGGCGGCGGACTTCCTCCACGACGCTTTCGGCTGCCCGGCCAACGGCCATCATCGACATCCCGCCGAACAGGTTCGGCAAGAGGCCACCAAACAGCAGACCGACCACGACGTAGGGGTTGGACAATTCGAAGCTGACTGTCACGTCCTTGAGGATCGATCCCTCCGCAGCATTCACCGCGAAGTACTTCAAGTCCTCGGTATAGGCCGCGAACAGCACCAGAGCGCCCAGACCAGCCGAGCCGATGGCATAGCCCTTTGTGACAGCCTTAGTCGTGTTGCCGACCGCGTCGAGCGTGTCGGTCGTCTCACGAACCTCAGACGGCAACTCCGCCATTTCCGCGATACCGCCGGCATTGTCCGTCACCGGTCCGAAGGCGTCGAGTGCAACGATAATACCGGCAAGCGCCAACATCGTGGTTGTCGCGATGGCGATGCCGAAGAGTCCGGCAAGGTTGTAGGTCAGGATGATGCCCGCGATGATCGTCAGCGCCGGAAGCGCGGTTGATTCAAGCGAGACAGCCAGACCCTGGATCACGTTCGTGCCGTGACCGGAGAGCGAAGACCGCGCCACCGAGCGCACCGGACGGTACCCCGTACCAGTGTAGTACTCGGTGATAACGACGATCAGCGCTGTAACCGCAAGCCCGGCGACGCCGCACCAGAACAGGCTCGCGCCCGTGACGCTGTTGCCGGCGAGGCCGAGCGCTCCGGCTGCGCCGTCAATGACACCGAAGCCGTTGGGTAGGACGAAGTTGATCACGCCCGCAAGCAAGACCACCGATAAAACGCCCGTCCAGATCAGGCCCTTGTAAAGCGCCCCCATGACGTTCCGGGAGCCCGGCGTCAGGCGTACGAAGAAGGTGCCGATGATCGACGCCACGATGCACACCGCGCAGATTGCGAGCGGCAGCATCATCAGGTTCGGCAGGTAAGACTGTCCAGCGAAGTAGATCGACGCGAGCACCATGGTCGCAACCACGGTGACTGCGAACGTCTCGAACAGGTCTGCCGCCATGCCGGCGCAATCGCCAACATTGTCGCCCACATTGTCCGCGATGGTCGCGGCGTTGCGGGGGTCGTCTTCGGGGATACCGGCCTCGACCTTACCAACCATGTCGCCGCCGACGTCAGCACCCTTCGTGAAGATACCGCCGCCAAGACGCGCGAAGATAGAGATCAGCGATGCACCGAAGCCGAGGGCAACGAGGCCGTCGACCACTTTCCGGTCGCCCACATCGTTGCCGACACCGGCGGTGAGCAGCCAGTAATAAAGCACGACGCCCAAAAGCGCGAGGCCGACGACAAGCATTCCCGTCACCGCACCCGACTTGAATGCCATTTGCAGGCCTGCGCTCAGGCTGTGACGGGACGCTTCGGTGGTGCGCACATTGGCACGAACCGACACGAGCATACCGATGTACCCTGCCGCACCGGACAGGACTGCACCGAGCAGGAAGCCGAATGGCACCTCCCAATTTCGGAACAGGATCGCGAGCACGATCAGCGTGACAACGCCGACAATGGCGATGGTGCGATACTGGCGGCTCAGATACGCGCTGGCACCTTCCTGAATCGCCTCTGCAATTTCCTGCATGCGTTTATTGCCGGCATTGGCCGACATGATCGATCGGATCTGTAACCAGCCGTACAGAACCGCGAGCAGCCCCGCTGCGATGGTTATGATGAACCAAAGTCCCATGAAATTATCTTTCCTGTGGCGTTTTTTATCTCACGAACGACTCAATCAGCCGCCCGCCTCCCTTATGAGCTGGATGCTGCCAAAGCCCTTCGGCGCAATCAACTGCGCTCACGCGAGGGGCGAGACGACTCAGCGTTCATTGATGCTCGAACCCGAGGCTTTCCGGGAGATTAACGGCTTGTTCGTTGTGGACAATCGAGAGGCCCGTTCCAGCCACCAATTGGCCGATTGGGCTCACCTGAATTCCATTTTCGCTCGCAAAGCTCCGAATCGCAGTGGCATGACCGGGCGGAGCAGCGAACAGGGCCTGGTAGTCATCGCCGCCCGTAACCTGGAGAAGCTTGTCATCGAGCGTGCTGGCAGGGCCAGCGAAGGGGACGCGGTCTAGGTCGAGGCTCGCGCCGCACGCGCTGGCGGCGGCGAGACGGGCGGCATCGATGAGGAGCCCGTCTGAGACATCCATGCTGGCCGTTGCGTTGCGCGCGATGAGCCCAGCAGCAGCTTTGGGGGGCGGCTGGGGGCTTCTATAAGCGCTCAGGAATTCGGCGTATTCAAGCGCTCCCCGCGCCGCACGCAGGCCAAGCGCGCCCGCCCCGATCCGGCCCGTAACCCAGAGACTGTCTCCCGGCTTGCCGCCTGAGCGGCGGACGGGCCCTCGCCCGATCACCTGTCCGGTCACTGTGAGCGATAAAACCCGCGGGCCCTCATGGCTTGTCGTGTCTCCGCCCAGAAGGCCGATACCCCACGCGCCAAGGGCATCACCGAAGCCCTTGGCGAATTCGGCGAGACCGGACTCATTCCGCCGCGCGTCCCAGCATAAATTCAGGAGCGCCTCCTTTGGCAACGCGCCTTTGGCGATGATGTCGGACACGTTTACCGCGACGAGTTTCGCGCCGATGGAGCGCTCAGGATCGGCTGGCAAAAAATGGATGCCCTCCACCAGGGTGTCTGTTGTGACGATGGTCCTCGCAGACGCCTTCAGGACAGCCACATCGTCCGAGAGTCGTGCCGCGCCGTCTCCGATTGCGAGAGGCTTGAAGTAGCGTGCGATCCAATCGTGTTCCGCCATGGGGCCGGATACGCCGTTGGCACAGGTCTTTCAAGCGAGTCGCTTGAGCGCACCACCGCAAGCGCATACTAGATGGGCGCATCCAATCTCACAGGAGACGAAAGCTATGCCAATCTGGGCCGATGACCTCATCGCCGCGGTGGCAGGTTATCTGTTGGGATCGATCCCTTTCGGCCTGGTTTTGACGCAAGCGGCAGGAATCGACCTGCGCGCCGTCGGGTCCGGGAATATCGGCGCAACGAATGTTCTGAGAACAGGACGCAAGGATCTCGCGCTGGCGACGCTCTTGCTCGACAGCTTCAAAGCCGGGTTAGCCGTGCTGGCGATGACGTTTGTATTCGATCGCCAGGCTGGGCTCATCGCTGGTGCTGCAGCGTTTCTCGGGCATTGCTATCCGGTCTGGCTGAAATTCAAAGGCGGTAAGGGCGTAGCGACATACGCCGGGCTCTTGGGATTCGCGTCGCTGCCGGGTTTCGCCGTCGCAGCCCCCGTTTGGCTCAGTGCCTTCGCGCTGACACGCATATCTTCTCTGAGCGCCTTGCTGGCGGCGGTCGCGGCACCCGTAGGTGCCCAACTCCTTGGCGAGTCTGCATTTGCCGTAGCGATCCTGTCGGCGTTGTCTGCGCTCGTTTTCTTTACGCATCGGGAAAACATTGCGCGTCTCATGCGCGGCGACGAACCGAAGTTTGGCGCGAAAGAATCACAGTGAGCGCGGCAACATTGTCTGAAAACGAACGGCTGGACTGGCTGCGGCTTGCCCGGACACGACATGTCGGGCCAGTCGCCTTTGCGCAGCTTCTGGCTCGATACGGATCGCCGGCAAAGGCCCTCGACGCGCTTCCAGACCTATCGCGCAAAGCCGGGCGCAAACGCCCCCTGACCGCGCCTCCTGCCGGGCAAATCGAAGACGAATTGAACGCCGTGCAACGCTATGGCGGGCGCATCCTTGCGTCTTGCGAGGCGGACTACCCGGCACACCTGAGCGCGCTCGATCCACCGCCTGCCATCATCACCGTGCTCGGCGATGTGCGCCTGGCTGCCAATCCGTGCATCGCCATCGTTGGGGCCCGGAACGCTTCAGCGGCAGGCCGGAAGATCGCGCGAGACCTTGCCAGAGCGCTGGGCGAAGAGGGCTTCACCGTTGTGTCAGGCCTCGCACGCGGAATCGACGGCGAGGCCCATGCTGCAGCCCTGAAGACAGGTACGATCGCCGTTCTCGCCGGCGGAATAGACCATGTTTACCCGCCACAACACGACCGGCTTTACGCCGCCATCGCCTCTGACGGACTCATCGTCTCGGAACCCCCGTTCGGATATCGCGCGACTGCACGCGACTTTCCCCGGCGCAATCGGATCGTGACCGGGCTAAGCCTGGGTGTGGTTGTCGTGGAAGCCGCCCTGCGGTCCGGCTCTCTGATTTCAGCGCGAACAGCGGCGGAGCAAGGCCGCGATGTGTTTGCCGTGCCCGGATCACCGCTGGACGAGCGCAGCGAAGGTTGCAACCGCCTTATTCGAGACGGTGCCACCCTCGTCACTGGAGCCGAGGATATCATCGACGCTTTAAGGGCGATGCCTCAACGCGCGTTGTTTGCGCCGCCATCGCCTGGATTTGAGCCTGAAACATCAATGGATTTCGCACCGCCGGAACAAGTGGACCGCGTCCGCGAAGCGCTGACCTTTACAGCGCAGCCCATCGATGAAATCGCCCGCGCGGCCGGGATCGGCGCAGCGCGCTGCAGCGCCATCCTCATGGAACTCGAACTTGCCGGGACAGCGCTGACCCTTCCGGGCGGACTCGCGGCACGCGATCCTGGAGACTGACGGACATGACCTCTGGCGCTGGACGCCTCCGCCGGGTTTCTCTAAGCGTTGAGCGGCGGCGCCACGGGAGTGACGGCGCGTGTAACGTGCGGGGAGACCGAGCTTGACCCACTGGTCCTGTTTTGTGGCGGCATCGATCGCCACCCTCGCAACGCCAATCGCTGTCGCTCAGACCGATGAAGCCTCTGAAGAAGTCTTGCTGGTTGCTGACGACGTTTTCGAAAATCGCGAAGACAACACAGTCACGGCGCAGGGCAATGTCGAGGCGCGCTATCAGGGCCGAGTCTTGCGCGCTGACCGGATCGTTTACAATCGGACGACGGAGAAAGTGCGGGCGACGGGCAATGTCGTCATTCTCGATCCGGATGGCACACAGCGGTTCGCTGATGAAGTCGAAGTCGATTCAAATCTCGCAGACGGTTACGCAATTGGCTTTTCCGCGAGGCTGCCTGAAGGCGGCACGACCGCCGCAAATGCTGCAATCACCCGGGAAGACGGCGTCAGCGCGCTCGATCAGGTTATCTACACCGCATGCGAAATCTGTGGGCCAGACGATACGCCGACTTGGACCATTCGCGCCCGACGCGCGGTTCTGGACCGGCCGTCGGAAATGTTCAGCTATCGCGATGCGGTGGTCGAAGTGGGCGGTGTTCCGGTCTTCTACCTGCCCTATTTTGCCCACCCGGACCCGAGTTCAGGACGCCGATCCGGCTTCCTGCCGCCGCGCCCTGGTGCCTCCAGCAAGGTCGGTGCGTTTTATCAACAACCCTACTACTGGGCGATTTCGCCCCATTCGGACCTGACGGTTTCGCCTCTGCTCATGTCACGGGTGAACCCGGTTATGGAGCTGGATTATCGCAAGCGGTTCTGGTCTGGCGAGCTCGAGGTCAATACGAGCTTCACTTACGATTACGTTTTCGATGGCGATGGCGTCCGCGCCAATGAGCCAGACTTCAATGTCGGCGACACAGGACAGGTCGGGTGCGACGTCGAGCCCGGCTCCGGCGTGAACCGGGTTGACTGCGACGAGAGCTTCCGCAGCCATATCTATGCGAAGGGCCTGTTCAACATCACACCGGTATGGTCATGGGGATTCGGTCTCGAACGCATGTCCGATGATCTCTACACACGGCGCTACAATATCAACGGCGAGAATGAACGGCGCGGGCTCTATAACAGCCAACCCCGGCGCTTGCTGTCGCAGGTCTTTCTTGTTGGACAAGATACCGACTTCTATGCCGACGCAACCGCCTTCAACATCCAGGGGCTTCGCCTCAACGACGATGATGCCAGACTACCTGTTGGCGCGCCGGTTTTCTTTGGTGAACAGATGTTGGATCTCGGGGCATATGGCGACGCGGCAGTGAACGTTTCCGGTGCCTTTCTGACCCGTGACCTCGGAAGAGACAGCCGCCGTGCCAGCCTTGGCGCAGACTGGACGCGCAGCACACTGACCCCCGGCGGGGCTGTGATAGAACCCTTCGCCGAGGCCAGGGTCGACTACTACGCATTCGATGAGGATTTTTCGCCCGAAGCGAACACGACACGCGCAGTCGGTGCCGCCGGCGTCCGGTTTGAGTATCCGTTCATTCGCAGAGCAAAAAGCGCAGATGTTCTGGTCAAGCCATTCGGGCTCGCCGCGTGGGGCCTGTCGAACACCAATGATCCAGTCATCCCGAACGAAGACGGACTGCTTTACGAATTCGATGAGTCCTCGCTCATGGAGGCAAACGGATTCAGCAATTATGACCTGTATGAGGGCGACGGCAAAGCTTCGCTGGGCTTCTCTACACAGGTTCGCTGGCGCAACGGCATGTCGGTCACCGCAATCGCGGGACGACGCTGGCGGTCGCGCTCCGATCCCACGCTGGATGTATCATCGAACCTGGATGGTACCGTGTCAGACTGGGTGGGCGGAGCCAGTGCGAATTTCGGGCGCTATCTGAAGACCTCAGCCAAGGTTCGCCTCGACGATGACAGTCTCGCGCTCAACAGGATCGACGCCAACATGTCGACCCATATCGGCCGGGTCCGGCTGGCAGCGACATATTACAAAGTCGACGAAGACATCAGTGTCATCGGCCGCGCCGATGAAGGCATACAGATCGCAAGCGAAGTCAAAGTCACAGACCGCTATTCGTTGGTGTATTCGCGCTTGCGGAACATCGAGGATAGTTTCGATGCCCGTCACACTTTTGGCATTGCGTATGAAGATGACTGTTCAAGGTTTGAAATTGCCTATGAACGCTCCGAGTTTCAGGACCGGACTATAGGGCCGTCAGAGTCCATTCAGTTCCGCTTTTCCCTGAAAACGCTGGGAGATTTCGGGTCCAGCGAATTCGACTAAACTTCTGTAATGTTTCACACATCACTGCGTCGCGGCGTTGCTTGGCAAGACGGCGCGAATACACTACCGACCAAACGTGCCGGCTGGGGCCGGACAGGAGACTTGCATGTTTCGAACTGCCATTACTGCATTTGCCGCGACAATGCTGGCGGCTGTAACGGTCGGACAGGAGCCTGAGGCCGCGCCGAGCGATCAGACGCTTGAAGGCATTGCGGCGATCGTGAACGATGAGCCGATTTCCTATACAGACGTCCGCCAGCGCGCGCGGTTCCTGCTGCTTGGCCTCGGCGCAGAGACCCCGACGCCTGAACAGGTTGAGCAGGTTACCGGACAGGCGCTTGAACAGCTTATCGACGAGGAGTTGCAGCTTCAGGAAGCGGCTGAATACGAAGTCGAGATCGAAGCGGACGAAATCAGTGCTGCTGTAGACGACATGGCGCGTCAGACAGGGACAGACCGCAATACGCTCTTCACGCAATTGCTAGCGGCCGGGATCAATCCGTCCAGCCTTGAAGAACAGATGCGCGCTGAGATTGCCTGGCGGCGCGTGATGGGCGGACTCTATGGGTCTCGCATCCGGATTTCCCAAAACCAGATTGAAGACCAACTGGCGCAGATCCGGTCTTCGTCGTCCAAGACGCAATATAACGTCTCCGAAATATTCCTGTTCGCGCCGGACGATGAAACACGCGCCCAGGCCGTGCAGGCTGCCACGTCCATCGTCCAGCAACTTCAGCAAGGCGCATCTTTCCAGGTCGCAGCCCAGCGGCTGTCGTCCGCGCCAACGGCGGCCACGGGCGGAGATATGGGCTGGGTAACACTGGACGCGTTCGACGATGCTCGCGCCGAAATTATTGCTGGGGCTACGCCTCCCACGCTAACGTCGCCCATCGAGGTCGACAACGGCGTCTACATCCTCGCCGTGCGCGGTAAAGCCGAACCACAAGAGCGCGTCTCCATGGTTGAATTGGTCCGGCTGGTGTCGACGGCATCGGACGATACCGCCCTGCTCGCAGCCGTTGAGCAAAGCGAGGGATGTGAGAATCTCGACGCGATTGCCGCAGAAGATGAGGCGCTTTCGGTCATTCCGCTTGGGCGCGTGAACACATCGGAACTCGGCGAGGAAGGCGCTTCGCTCGTGCTATTCACACAGGTCGGTGAGGCGACCGATGTCTTCGCAGTGCGCGATGGGCTGGCCGTGATGTTCGTCTGCGACCGGGCCGACAATGTCGAGAACATCCCGTCGCGCGAGCAGATTGAGGATCGGCTGACCAACCAGCAACTCGGCATGATTTCGGAGCGTACGCTGCGAAACCTGCGCCGCGAGGCAACGATCATTCGTCGCTAGCTTGCGCTGCTCGGCGAGACCCGCCACATCGCACGCATGAACGACATCACAGCGCCCCTCGCTATCACCATGGGTGATCCCGCCGGATGTGGTCCCGCAATCACAGCTGCGGCATGGACCGAATTGCGGTCGGAGGCGGCCCCTTTCTTTGTGGTTGGAGCCCCCGCGCTATACAGCGAGCGATGCCCTGTGGCGGAAATTCGCGATCCG
>JBCBWQ010000210.1:0-4663 GCA_039817025.1 Pseudomonadota bacterium
GCGGAGAAATCCTATCGCCCCTTCTGCTCGAAGCGCTGCGCCGATGTGGATCTCTCGCGCTGGCTAAAGGGTGGCTATGCCATCCCCGGCGGTCCTGCTGAGGACGAGGAAACCGTAGTCAGTTCGGACTCATCGGCAACAAGCTGACGAGGGGCATGGACAGCACGGCGAGGCGGCGCTAAATACCGCGCTTCCCCACGGCCCGCCCGGGTAGCTCAGGGGTAGAGCAGCGGATTGAAAATCCGCGTGTCGGTGGTTCAAATCCGCCCCCGGGCACCATCTCAGAATAAACTTTTAATTGGCTTTCGGAGGTCTCGCTGCGCGTCGCGCGCATTGGAGCCCAGGAAATACCAGCGCTGTGTCATTTTTGTCATTGCAACTCATTCTCATGTTCTTCTATACCGAGGGGCCTAGTTGAGAGTCTTTCGCAATGAAGTTTTCCCCATCCCTACTCCTTGGCGCGACAGCGCTTAGCCTGTCTTTGGCCGGTCCGGCTGCAGTGGCCCAGTCCTCGTCTGCCGAACAAGCGACGGACCAACCCCTCGTTCAAGATGAAATCGTCGTTGTAGGAGAGGTGCTCTATGCAAACCAGGTAAACGCACTGCGCTCCCCGACGCCGATTATCGATGTTCCCCAGAGCCTGTCGATCATCACGGCAGACGAGATTGCCCAGCAGGGCTTTGACAGCATCGGTGACCTCATCTCCTACACGCCCGGCGTGAATAGCTCCCAAGGCGAAGGGCACCGCGACGCCGTCGTATTTCGAGGCGTTCGGTCCACAGCGGACTTCTATATCGACGGCGTTCGCGATGACGTTCAGTATTACCGCCCACTCTACAATCTGGAGCAGGTTGAAATCCTGCGTGGGCCGAACGCCTTGCTGTTCGGACGCGGCGGAACGGGCGGCATTCTCAACCGCGTCACCAAGAAAGGCGTCATCGGAGAGACGTTCACGGGCTACCGGCTCGGCGTCGATACGTTTGGGGCTTTCAGTGGGGAGGTCGACTACAACGTTTCAACCAGCGACGCGTCGGCATTCCGTGTCAATGGACTGTACGAGTCGCTTCAGAACCATCGCGATTTCTATGACGGCGAGCGCCTTGGATTAAATCCAACACTCCGCGCAAACATTGGATCATCCACCATTCTCGACCTCTCGTACGAGTATATCGACCACGAGCGGTATATCGATCGCGGGATCCCGACGGGCGCGGATGGCACGCCCGTTGAAGCCTTTGAAAACATCGTCTTCGGCGACCCAGGTCTGAATACGACCGAGCTTGAGGCGCATGTCTTCCGCGCCGGCCTGCAGCATCAGTTCTCTGAGGCCCTCAAAGGGAATATCAACGCCTTCTATGGCGACTACGACAAGCTGTACGCGAACTTTTATGCATCTGGCTACGATCAGCTGAATTCGCCGAACTTGGTCACGCTGGATGGCTACATCGATACCACACAGCGAGAGAGCTTTATCCTGTCTGGCAACCTTGTGGGCGAATTCGCGACAGGAGGGATCAGTCATACAATGATTGCCGGTGCTGAACTCATCGATACTCAGAACAATAATGATCGCTTCAATGCGTTCTGGAGCACCACGCAGGACGACAATGAGCAGTTTCTGATTCAGCGGCCGCTGGACCTGAACCGCGGCATTGGCGTGAACGCGGACGGTCAAATCACGGTGAATGATTACACCACCGATCTCAACGATGATACCGAAGCCGAAGTGAATACGGTGTCGTTGTACCTGCAAGACGAGATCGAGCTCAGCAGATATCTCGATATCGTTCTTGGCGCACGTTTCGACCGTTTCGAGATCGAAGCGCTGGATGAGACAACTGGAGAGACGCGCACCCGGACAGACGAAGAGATCTCACCGCGGTTCGGTATTATTCTGAAGCCGAGAGAAAATATTTCGGTCTACGCAAGCTACAGCGAAAGCTTCCTGCCCCGTTCGGGCGAACAGTTCGCGACCTTGAGCGATACAACGCGTGCGCTCGACCCGGATGAGTTCGAAAGCGCAGAAGTCGGCTTAAAATGGGATTTTGTACCGGGACTGAGCTTCACCGCAGCCTACTTTCAGAATGAACAAATCAGTGCCGAGCGCGATGACGTGACCGGTGAGGGCTTCGAGGTTCGCGGGCTAGAGGTCGAGGGGTTCGAGCTGCAGTTACAGGGCCAGATTACGGAGAAGTTCTTCGTATCTACGGGCTATAGCTATCTGGACGGGGAAACGGACAACGGCGCCGAAATCCCGCGAGAGCTCCCAGAAAACATGCTGTCCTTCTGGGGCGCTTACCAGGTTACGGAAAAGCTTGGCGTCGGACTTGGCGCAACCTACCAGGATGAGTCTTTCATCACCGATTTTGACGTTGGAACCGTTGGCTCCCATCCAACCCTGCCCGCTTACACACGCGTTGATGCAGCGATGTACTACGACGTTTCAGACACGCTGAGAGTTCAATTGAATGTCGAAAACCTGACCGATGAGCTGTACTTCCCGACAGCTCACAGCACTCATCAGGCAACGGTCGGTGCGCCTTTGAACGCCCGCCTGTCCATTAGCGGTCGTTTCTAGGCTTCATCTGAATTCAAAAAGGGCCGGGCTCATCTCGAAGCCCGGCCCTTGTTTCCCGCGAATGTCAGCGCCCGCTAAAGCGGGATGTTATCGTGCTTTTTCGCCGGATTTCTAACATCTTTGGTCCGCAAGGACCGAAGCGCCTTTGCAACGCGGCGACGCGTTGAATGCGGCATGATGATATCATCGATATAGCCCTTGCGTGCGGCCACGTAGGGATTGGCGAAGTTGTCTTCGTACATCTTCGTATGGGCTGCGATCTTTTCTGGATCATCGAGGTCTGAGCGGAAGATGATCTCAACGGCACCCTTGGCGCCCATGACGGCGATTTCGGCCGTCGGCCAGGCATAGTTCACATCGCCTCGCAGGTGCTTGGAACTCATCACGTCATAAGCGCCGCCATAAGCCTTGCGCGTTATGACCGTGACTTTTGGGACCGTCGCCTCGGCAAATGCGAACAGAAGCTTTGCGCCGTGCTTAATCAGGCCGCCATACTCCTGCTTCGTTCCCGGCATGAAACCAGGCACATCGACGAAGGTAACGATTGGAATATTGAAGCAGTCGCAAAAGCGAACAAATCGCGCGGCCTTTCGGGACGCGTCAATGTCGAGCACGCCCGCCAGCGTCATCGGCTGGTTTGCGACAAATCCGACCGACGATCCCTCGATCCGCCCAAAGCCCACAATGACGTTCGCCCCAAAGTCTGGACTGATTTCGAAGAAGTCGCCTTCATCGGCGGTCTTCTTAATCAGCTCTTTCATATCATACGGCCTGTTCGGATTTGGTGGAATTAGGCTGTCCAGGCTCGGCTGTGATCGCTCAACGTCGTCATAGACGGGGCGCACCGGCGGCTTTTCCTGGTTCGACAATGGTAGAAAGTCGAAGAGACGGCGCATTTGTGCGAGCGCCTCAAGGTCATTCTCGAAGGCCCCGTCAACGACGCCAGATTTCTTGGCATGCACCGACGCGCCGCCAAGGCTCTCATGGCTGACTTCTTCATTAGTGACCGTTTTCACAACGTCGGGGCCGGTGACGTACATGTAGGACGTGTCCTTCACCATGAAGATGAAGTCCGTCATGGCCGGGCTATACACATCTCCGCCAGCGCACGGGCCCATGATTACGGATATCTGCGGAATCACGCCTGACGACAGGACGTTTTCCATGAAGATGTCCGCGTAGCCCGCAAGGCTGTCGACGCCTTCCTGAATCCGGGCACCGCCAGCATCGAAGATACCGATCACCGGTGCCCCCACCTTTGCCGCCATCCGCTGTACTTTTACAATCTTGGCGGCATGGGCAAGGCTGAGAGAGCCGCCAAAGACTGTGAAATCCTTGGAGAAAACATAGACTAAGCGTCCATTGATCGTACCCTGCCCGGTAACAACGCCGTCACCGGGGATACGCTGTTTGTCCATGCCGAAGTCCGACGAAGTATGTTCGACGAACATGTCGTACTCTTCGAACGATCCTTCATCGAGAAGTATCTCGATGCGCTCGCGGGCGGTGAGTTTGCCCTTGGCATGCTGCCGCTCAATGCGCTTTTCCCCGCCCCCGAGCCGCGCAACGTCCCGCTTGGCTTCAAGTGCTTCGATAACGTCCTGCATGGTCTGCCCCGCTTATTTCTTATTTTTGCTGTCGCAACGTGTAGTCCGTACGGCGGTGTTCGCAAGTATTACGGCGCGTCAGGGCCGCTTCGGACAGCAGGTGGCGCGCCTGCTTGTGCGGTCAGGCGCGCCAGGTCTCGGTGGGAGGCAAGTCGCGTCGGCCTAATAGCCGCGATGGCCGAATCTGCGCTTCTGACGGTAGCGGCCTGGCTGTGGAATGCCTTCAAGGGCGACGATCCGGCCCCTGCGGACTTCACAATAGACAGTGCGCTCAAATTCCCTTCGCCGGTCTTCATACTCCGTCTCATAGCTGACAATGAACCCGGCTGGACCGACCTGGCGTACGCGTCGGTCCTCAAAGTCGATGTCATGGAACCCCTTATAGTAGCCTTCGTCTCGAATGGCGCGGCGGCACGTGCGAACGGCGTTCCGGCGCAACTGTCGGGTGTTGGCGTTCCGGCCATGGTCATCCGAGCGG
>JBCBWQ010000211.1:0-4652 GCA_039817025.1 Pseudomonadota bacterium
GCTGCGGGCGGTTGATCGTGGGCTTGAACTCCGACGCCTCCGTAAAGCGGCTGAAGGGGCCTACGCGACCGATCAACGACGAGGCAGCGCGCGCAAGAGTTCTCACCGGCCTGACCGCTGTCGATGCTGTTGTCTTATTCGAGCAAGATACGCCAGCCGAGCTAATCGATGCGATTAAGCCAGATCTTCTCGTGAAAGGCGGAGATTATACAATCGACAAAATCGTAGGGGCGGACACCGTTCTAGCACGTGGAGGCGCTGTCCACATTGTTCCTACGTTGGATGGACATTCCACTACTTCAACTCTTTCAAGAGCCTCAAAGGAGCAGACTTGAAGCGCGACTCTTCCATACAGGCAGCAGTGGCGGCGTTAATGGCGCAATACGGCGATGATGCAGAGGTCATCGCGACACTACGCGCTGCGGAAGTTGCGGCACTCGGTGATGCGGACGCGCTTGCACACTGGGATGCAGTGATTGCTAGGCTTGCAGAAGGCCCGCCGCCCGAATCCCTGAATTAATCTTCTGTATCGCCCGGCCTTCGAACTGGAGCAATCTCGATTGATTCCATTGTTTCCAGTCCACCTAGTGGTTCGGCGGGTTTGGGGAGGGCTTCATCGAGCCAGATCGACAGCTGGGACATCCGACCTTTGAGCAGATCGGCGAAGGATTCCTCGTCCTGCAGCTCGTACCTTGCTGTTTGGGTTGGAAGAGAGGGGAACAGCAAAGTCAACGCACCCCGTTTCACCTGGAGGCCCGCCAACGCAGCGCAGTCGCCAGAAAAGGCCTCGGAACAAGCCAAGTCGATTTCCAAATCTAATGGTTTACCCAACATAATCACACCGCCGAACCGCTCCAGCAGTGAGGGATCATTCTCAATCAATTCAAGCGCCGGTTGAGTTGCACTCATCAGGTTTGACGGAACGAGGAGCACGAAACCCCGCATTCGATTGTCCTCGTTCAAGTATTCAGTGAGGGAGGCCATTACATCGTCAGACAGTCTGGCAATTGCCTCATCGGGGATACGTTTCCCTATCCGCGCAGAGGGATAACGCAGCTGAGGCGCGTAAACTTCTGAATCACTGTAACTTTTGGCTATCTCTGAGACGAACGATCCCTCTGAACTCAAGGGGGCTACAACGGCGACGGAAACGCCCGTCACCTGAGTCGGACGTGGAGCAACGACGAAGAGGTCGACACCCCAAGGCGTTTCCCAACCGCCCGGCGGAGCAGTGTCAGGCCGCGACAGCCAGGAAGCAGGATCGCTATAGTCCAAGGCCTCGGGCACCAAATAATCGGTCTTTGTGAGATGACGATAGACTGGATCTTTCAGGACAAACCAACCCACCACCGCGATCAGCGTGGCGATGGCTGTGAGTGCTGTGCGGGACATGAACTACTCTCTTAAGGCCTCTTTCAGGCCGGAATATTTCGGCTGATCGACCTTTAATTGCGCAATTGCGGTAGATTTGAGATGCGCCATGAGACCGTCTGTGGACAGGTCAAGTTCTCCTGAAGAAATTTTCTCGCAGAGCTCTCGGTTAAGGCTATCCAAGCTCCTACCATCACCGGAAGCCCCAAGTAGTGCCGTTAAGCGCTTGTACTCATCGCCTTCATTCCGATTGCGAGATTCGAGTTCCCTGGCCAAAATATCGAGCACATTTGCTGCGACGCGCGCATGGAAAGCGGTGTGCCCCGATAGCTGCGGCGCTGCGGATTCTGCAATAAAACGGCGAACGGCGTCGACGAGCTCAGATTGGGACGGTTGATCGTGCATCAGACGCGCTCCAGCAGATTGATAATGTCGATTTCCGTTTCGGACACGCGGCGACCAATAGCAGCGCGCTCCACGCTTGGATCCGCGCCTGATCGGAATGCTTCGTACATGATCATGCACATCACACCCCATTTCAGACTGCCGAGCATCTCGAACCAGTCGATATCACTTGTTGAGATTTCAGTGCCGCCAGCATCCGCATAAGCATCCAAAAGCGCATCAAGTTTGCCAAACCCACCGACCCGATTTTCCGACACGCCAAAGCGCCAGGAGTTAATACATATCCACGCAAGATCTTCGCGTGGATCGCCGATATGAGCCAGTTCCCAGTCAAGCACGGCAGCGAGACCAGCTTGATCGACCATCAAATTGCCAAGGCGAAAATCGCCGTGAACGAGGACCGGTCCAATCGCTTCGGGCGCATGGTCTCGAAGCCACTTGATGGCGAACTCAAATATCGGCCGCGGCACGTCAAAGCTGCGATAAATCTCTTCATATCGTAACAGTTGATCGAGCCCAAAACTACTTTCCAGCATCGGCAAGTCGGCAACAGCGATGGCGTGAATACCCGCCAAAGCGCGGCCGCATTGCTTGCTGAGTACAGTGCGAGCATGGGCGTAAGGCTCATCGCGCAAAATCTTTCTTGCTAGCGTCTCACCTTCAATCCGCGCCATTATGAAGGCTTCGCCGAGTTGGTCTTCAGGCTTGCAAATGTGCATAACCTGCGGCGCAGGCACACCGTTTTGCCGTGCGCGATCGATGAGATCTGCTTCCCCGGAAAGTCCGATCGCCGCTTCGGAACGCGCCGCACTACTTCCCCCAGGGGCGCGCCTCAGAATGAGTGGTATGAAGCTATCGCCGACGACAACCTCGAACGCCCAAGTCTCCTGACTGGCACCACCGGATAATCGCTTCAGATTTCGGATGCCTTGCGCGCCAGGAGCCAGACTTCCCGCAATCGCATTCAAAGGATTTTCAACGTCTTCGTGCATACTCATCTTTGCCACAATTGCAGGAAACGAAATGACAGCCTAGCCGTTTCAGGGTTGGGCGGATAGGAGACGCAGAATGGCGCGAGGAAAGGACAAGCAGAAAGGCCTGCTCGGCGATTCGCTGCCGAGGCAGAGCCTGTTCGGCTGGCTTCGCGGGCGATTCTTCGCGGGGATGGTGATTGCTGCTCCGATCACCGTAACCTTCTTGGTCCTTCAATTCCTGATCAATGAAATTGACAAGCGCGTCGTCCCACTGATCCCAGAAGTGATGAAGCCGGAAACGTATCTGAACTACGCTGTTCCAGGCTTCGGCGTCCTTGTCCTTGTTATCGCGTTGACAATTCTTGGTGCTGTCGGTGCCAATCTCATTGGTCGATCGGTAATCGGTTTGGGAGATCGGATCCTGAGCCGCATCCCGTTGGTGAAGAATCTGTATGCGGCGCTCAAGCAACTCTTCGACGTGCTTGCGAACAACAATACAGCCAAGTTCAATCGCGTCGTGCTCGTTGAATACCCCAAGAAAGGATCGTGGTGCATAGGCTTTGTATCCGCTGGCGCGCGCGGCGAGATCAAGACCAGTCTCGGCGAAGACTTTATCGGCGTCTTCGTGCCAACGACGCCTAATCCTACATCAGGCTTCCTGATTTATGTTCACGCATCGGAAATGATCGATTTGGACATGAGTGTGGAGGAGGGGGCCAAAATGATCCTGTCAGCGGGTCTCGTCGTTCCAGATCATCCTGTGGACGAAGCGATGCCCGAAGCTATTCAGGCCGCACCGTCGGCACTCGCGGATCAAGCAAAGCCCGCAGCAGAGTAACAGCCTTGCCACGACCGGAGCTCAGTTCAGGGTCCTTATCCATCAGAAGCCGCGCATCTTGCCGTGCTGGGCCGAAGAGGTCTGCATGATCGGCTAAATTTAGGATCCGCAACTCAGGCGCGCCGGATTGTCTGAGTCCCAGCAAGTCTCCCGGACCGCGGAGCTTGTAGTCAGCTTCCGCAATCTCGAAGCCGTCGTCTGTATCTCGAAGCGTTTTCAAACGGATCTCTGCGGATTCCGTCAGCGGTGGGCGATAGAGCAGCAAACAGAAACTCTTGGCTGAGCCACGCCCCACTCGCCCTCGCAATTGGTGCAATTGAGCAAGGCCGAAACCCTCGGCGCGCTCAATCACCATGATCGTGGCCTCAGGAACGTCGACGCCGACCTCAACAACCGTCGTGGCGACCAGCACCGATGTGTCACCTCGGCGAAATGCCTCCAACGCCGCGTCCTTCTCCTGTGGTTTCAATCGGCCGTGCACGAGGCCGACAGGCACACTCAATTGATCGCGCAAGGCGGCGTGCCTGCCGACTGCGGTGCTCTCGTCATCGTCGACATCGACCTTTGGGCATATCCAATACGCACGGTCACCGTTCGCGACGGCTCGATTGACGGCGCCGACAACGTCCTCAATCCGCGTATCGGGTAATGCGCGGGTTTCGATGGGTTGGCGACCTACGGGCTTCTCATCCAGAATTG
Source organism: Pseudomonadota bacterium (assembly GCA_039817025.1). Lineage (GTDB taxonomy): Bacteria > Pseudomonadota > Alphaproteobacteria > Caulobacterales > Hyphomonadaceae > JANQQC01. The sequence goes on from JBCBWQ010000211.1 coordinate 4,288, forward strand.
AAACATCGAGATCGCCGTTTACTGCGAGTGCGAGTGTCCTTGGAATCGGCGTCGCGCTCATAACGAGCATGTGCGGGCTCACCGCTTTATCCGCCAGGCGCGCACGGTCCAGCACGCCAAAGCGATGCTGCTCGTCGACGATGACGAGCCCCAGGTTCCGAAAGCTGACGTTTTGCTGAAAGAGGGCCTGCGTCCCTGCGACCACCTGAATGGTCCCGTCCGTCAGTCCCATCAATAATGCTTCTCGAGCACTGCCTTTGTCTCGTCCGGTCAGCGCTTCCACCGTGTAACCGAGCGGTGTCAGCAATGATACGAGCGTGTTGAACTGTTGCCTGGCAAGCACCTCTGTCGGCGCCATGAATGCC
>JBCBWQ010000212.1:0-4549 GCA_039817025.1 Pseudomonadota bacterium
AGATGCTTGTCCGGGGCGTCGAATTCCAGCACCAGCTGGGCCGACTTCGTCTCGATCCGCTTGGCGTGGTGGTTGAGGTTGCGAATGCGGAACCCCATGAATTTACGCGGAAAAGAGAAATATTCCAGCAGCGTGCTGATGCCCGGAAACACCCTTTCGTCGCGACCATACAGAGGTGTGTCATCGTCAAAGCCGACCTGCTCGATCTCGTCCAGCGGGATGTTGTGAAAGATCGGCGTACCGCCCTTGTCCTCCCACCGGAGCGACGCGCGCGTGAGCCGGCCAAAGACCTGCGCATAAAGCGCCATCGCCTCTTGCTGCGTCCCGGTGAAATGTATCGGCAGCACGTCTGCCTTGATCCCGTCCAGCGGCTTGCCGTCGGTGCGTTCCAGCGTCACGACAAGGCCCGCCGCCGTGCGTGCGCCCGCGCTTTCCAGCCCCGGCCCGTCGCATCCCAGCGCGTTCATCGGCGTGGCGGTGCCGTGATAGTCCGCCGCCGCGATCTTGAGCGGCCAGAACGTGATCGGCTCGGCCAGCCGGAACCGGCAGGCAATGCGCCGCGTCGCTTCGGTAAAGGTCGCCTCGATGTAGGACCCCGCCTTGATCGTGCGCCCGCCCGCGATTTCGGCGGGTTTCTCGGGTGTGTTGCCCTGCACCAGCATCGCGGCGGGCAGCGGGGCCGTCATTTCGGGGCAGACCTGCTCCAGCAACTCGGTCGAAAAGGTCCGGAACTGCTGATCGATGTTCAGCTGCACCCGCGCGGCAAGGAATGCGGAGCCTTCGAGCAGACCGGCGATGGACGGGTCGAGGTTTTCCTCGATCAGACCGCCAAGGCGATCCGCCAGACCGGGGTAATCCTGGGCAAACAGGGCGGCGCGCTCCTTGAGGAGCAGCAATTCGCGTTCATACGATTCCTTGAATGCCTGTTTCATGCCCTCAGATCCGTTTCGCGTTCAGCACAACCTTGCCCGCGCCCGTGTCCACATCCGCGCTGAACTCGACGGGGATGTCCGCAGGGTCGGCGATCAGATCAGCGGTCACGTGCACGGCGACGCGCTGATAATCGTCACCTTCGAGCACCTGCACCTTAACGTCGATGCTGGTTTTGACCAGACGCGGTTCGTGATCCGACAGGGATTGCTTGATGGATTTCGCGATGGAGTGACCCGTCAACTGGTCGCGGGACAGATTGCTGAGGTCCTGAAAGCCGTAGTTCAACACCGACTGCGCCACATGCGGCGTGTCATCAAGGTCGATCGCGGCATCGAGGCGGATGGTGTTCATCAGCGTGGCGAGGTGTTCGCGCACATGGTCGCGCAGCGTGTCCTCATCGACGCCCAGCCGCCGGGCGTTGGACCGGCCGCTGACATTGGACACGGTGTTCAGGCCGCCGGCCTCCACCTCGGAGGTGCTGACGGCACCGGCATCATGTTCCTGGAAAGATTGGCGAAAGACGTCCAGCAGCGAGATACGCGAGCGTTCATGAATCTTGCGATTGGCGCGCTCGCGCGGCGCTTTGGTTTTGGATGAACGGGACGCCATGGATGCGTATCCGAGCCTTCTGAAAACGAAAAAATGCGGCCCGGGAAATAACCGGGCCGCATGGGTATCGGTTTGGAATTAAACCGCTTTGTTCTTCGCGATGTCGAAGCCGGCCTTGCCTTCGGGGCCTTTGGAACCGTCTGCTTTTTGCGAAGCATAGGTTGCTTTGTACCAGGCAAAGTTCAGCGTCACGGTTTCCATGATGCGGTCCATGCCGTCACCCGAACCACCGGTCTCGTACGAAGAGATCATGATCTCTTTCATGTCGACGCGGAAGTAGTCCAGCGGCACGTTGCCTGCCTTGCGAACCACGATGAAGCCGTCAGCGATGTGCTTGCCGCTTGCGCAGTGGTTCAGCAGGTCGTGTGTGGCCATGTCAACGTACTTGGTCAGTGTCAGGTCACGCACGTTGACCTTGCCGGCGCCGCCGCCAGGCCCGAGGTGCGTTGTGCCGGACTGGGACATGCCCCAGGACCACTGAAGAACGTCAATCTCACCGGCGTATTTGTCGTCGACCGACTCGCCTTTGATTTTGTCCAGGTGGAGGAAAATATCGACTGCCATGATCTATCTCCTTGATCAAACGGTAGGGTTACTAGACTGAATACCCATTATTTGGGCGGGGGGATTTTGGACACCAGGCTCATCCCGATATCCATGCCTTCCATCTGGAAGTGCGGTTTGAGAAAGAACTTGCCCATGTAGTAGCCGGGGTTCAGTTCATCCTCGACCACCTCAACCTTGGCGTCGGCCAGGGGCTTTTCAGCCTTTTCCCGTTCCGATGCACCTGCAGGGTTGAGAGTGACATACTGGTCGATCCAGGTCTGCAGATCCTGACGGATCTGATCCTTGTCCTTGCTGGACCCGATCTGGTCGCGGATCATCGCTTTCAGATAGTGGCTGAAGCGGGACACGGCGAACATGTAGGGCAGGCGCGACGACATGTTGTCGGACGCTGTCGCCTCGGGATCGACATACGATTTCGGCTTGTAGAGAGACTGACCACCCAGGAACACGGCCTTGTCCGTGTTCTGGCGGTGCACCAGACCCAGGAGGCCAATCTTGGACAGCTCGCCTTCGCGGCGGTCGTCAATGCTGACTTCCGTGGGGCACTTGAGGTCTTTCTCGCCTGCGCCGGTATCGAAATGGTGGGTCGGCAGCTGCGCCACTTCACCACCCGACTGCACGCCGCGGATACGCACGGTCCAGCCGTGTTCCTTGAACGCGCGGTTGATGTTCACGGCCATCGCGTGGGCTGCGTTCATCCACGAATACTTCTCGCCTTTGTGGCCGTCCGTATCCTCGGTAAAGTTGAACTCGTCCACGGTCATCGTGCTTTCGGGGCCGTATGGCTCGCGGGCCAGGACGCGCGGCAGGGTCAGACCCAGGAACCGTGCATTCTCGCTTTCGCGCAGGCTGTTCCAGCCGGCATAGTCCGACGCGGTGAACAGCTCTTCGATGTCCGGAGGGTTCGACAGATCGTTCCAGCTATCCAGACCCAGCAGACGCGGGGCCGCAGAGGTCAGGAACGGTGCCAGTGCCGCTTCGGAAATCTTCGACATCGAGGTCAGCAGCGCAACGTCCGCTGGCGAATGGTCAAAGTAGAAGTCGCCCATCACACAGCCCATCGGGTCACCCCCCAGCGTGCCGATCTTGCGCTCGTAAATCTGACGATACAGCGGCGAACGGTCCCACTTGGCGCCGGGATAGCGCTTCATCATGCCCGCCAGTTCCTTCTTGGAGGTGTTGAGAACCTCGCACTGAAGGGACGCGCCCGTTTCGGAGTTGTTCAGCGTATATGCCAGCCCCCGCCACGACGATTCCACGGACTGGAAGTCTTCGTTGTGCAGGATTTCGTTGATCTGACCGCTCAGTTCCTGGTCGAGCCCGGCAATCATCGCGTTGATCGTGTCAATCACGTCTTCGTCGATGACCGACTGGTCGGCCATTGCGGTCTGCACCACTGTGGCCAGCGCATTGTCGATTGCGCGCTCTGCGTTTTCGGTGGTCGGATTGATCGTTTGTTTCAGAATGGAGGAGAAATCATCCAGTTCGCTCAGCGCGCCCTGTCCTCCGTCTTGTACTTGTGCTTCTTCAGCCAATGTTTTCACTCCCCGTCGTGAGGTGGGACGCGCTTACGCGCTGTCGCCTTCTGTTGGTTGACCCGCGTCGTCGGCGGCTTTCTTGGCGTCGGCTTCGGCTTTGGCCTGCTCGGCCAGCACCTTCAGCTTGTCCGGATCGTTCAGCAGCTCCTTGATCTGCTCCTGAGCTTTCGGTTTCGACGTCATGTACAGCAGCAGGTCGGCCAGCTGCTGGCGGGCGGTGAGCAATTCGTTCAACGCAGGCACTTGCTTTGCGATGTTTGCAGGCTCGAAGTCGTCCATCGAGTTGAAGCGCAGGTTCACGCCCATCTTCTGGCCGTCGCCGTCCTTGAGTTTGTTTTCGACCATGACCGAGACACCCGGCTGGATCTTTTGCGACATGTAGCTGTCGAGCGTGTGTGCCGTGACCTTCTCAAATTCGCGCTGGTCAATCGGCGCTTTTTCCTTGCCCGGGTTATTGCCCGACAGATCACTCATGATGCCCATGACAAAGGGCAGTTCGACGTTCTTTTCCGAGTCGATGGGATCGGTGTAAGCAATGTGAACGCGCGGCGGACGATTGCGGCGAATGTGCCCCGTGCCGGTATCAGATGCCATTTTGGAAACTCCCGAAAAATCTTGATGTTAAGGTGCAGCGGTGATCACGATGGTTCAATGGATGAATCGCGCCATTGACATTTTGCGAATCAGTTCGTTAGCGATTTGCATTCTCGTCCACCTCTGGATTGACAGGTCTTACCCTGAACAACACGGATCGTGCCGGATTATTCATCGGGTTCCAAAGATATTTTGCTTTTTTTCGCAAAAAATCTGCCGGGGGTTGTGGGATTCGGGGTTCAGGACGCTGCCGTCCGCCCATCAGTCCATTTTTGGGACGAATTCGCGCAACAATGCCTCGAAATCCT
>JBCBWQ010000213.1:0-4534 GCA_039817025.1 Pseudomonadota bacterium
GCTGGAAAGCTCGCCGATGCGGTCGCTTCCCAGCTTTCCGTGAAGCTTTCCGACAAGCAGGAGCTTCTGGAGCTTACCGACGCCAAAGGTCGCCTGGAAAAGGTATTTGGCCTGATGGAAGGCGAAATGGGCATGCTCCAGATGGAGCGGAAAATCAAAAACCGCGTCAAACGCCAAATGGAGAAGACCCAACGCGAGTACTATCTGAATGAGCAGATGAAGGCCATTCAGCGCGAACTCGGCGAAGGTGGCGGCGACGGCGAACGCGACGAGCTGAAAGAGCTCGAGGACAAGATCCTCAAGACCCCGCTCTCCGAAGAAGCCCGCTCGAAAGCCGACGCGGAAATGAAGAAACTGCGTCAGATGAGCCCGATGTCGGCGGAATCGACCGTCGTTCGCAACTATCTGGACTGGCTTCTCTCCCTGCCCTGGGGCGAGCGCAAGCAAATCAACATCGACCTCGACAAGGCACAGGCGCAGCTAGACGAAGATCACTACGGTCTGGAAAAGGTCAAAGAGCGCATCGTCGAATATCTCGCCGTCCAGCGACGGACAGAGAAGCTGCGCGGGCCAATCCTCTGCCTGGTCGGTCCTCCAGGCGTTGGTAAGACGTCGCTTGGTCGTTCGATTGCCGAAGCAACAGGCCGAGACTTTGTGCGTGTCTCTCTTGGTGGCGTGCGCGACGAGAGCGAGATCCGTGGTCACCGGCGAACGTATATCGGCTCCATGCCGGGCCGGATCATCCAGTCGATGAAGAAAGCTAAGTCGGGCAATCCTCTCTTCCTGCTCGATGAGATCGATAAGATGGGTATGGACCATCGCGGCGACCCGGCCTCAGCCTTGCTGGAAGTGCTGGACCCTGAACAGAACGCGACGTTCAACGACCACTATCTTGAGGTTGATTACGATCTCTCGGACGTCATGTTTGTAACAACGGCAAACTCGCTCAATATGCCGCAACCTCTGCTGGACCGCATGGAGCTGATCCGCATTGCTGGATACACAGAGGATGAGAAGCTGGAGATCACCCGGCGCCACCTCATCCCGAAAATCCGCGAAAATCACGGCCTTGCCGAGACCGAATGGATCGTGCGCGATGAAGCGGTTCGCGATCTCGTGCGCTACTACACGCGAGAAGCTGGGGTACGGAGCCTTGAACGAGAGATCGCGCGCCTGGCACGCAAGGCGGTGCGCAATATCGCTCAAAGCGATGACACCGTGATTGAGATCTCCAGCGACAATCTCTCGGAATATGCTGGCGTCCGGAAGTTCCGGTATGGCCTCGCAGACGAAACCGATCAGGTGGGTGCCGTGACCGGCCTCGCCTGGACGGAAACGGGCGGCGACCTTCTCACGATTGAGGCGGTCTCCATGCCCGGGCGTGGCGGTATGAAAGTGACTGGTAACTTGCGCGATGTGATGAAAGAGTCGATCCAGGCTGCGTCATCGCTGGTGCGCAGCCGTGCGGTTCAGCTCGGCATCAAGCCCAGCGCTTTCAATACGACAGACATCCACGTCCACGTGCCCGAAGGCGCGACTCCAAAGGATGGCCCATCGGCGGGCACCGCCATGACCGCGGCAATCGTGTCTCTGCTTACGGGCGTTCCCGTGAGTCGTGATGTGGCGATGACAGGAGAAGTCACCCTTCGCGGCCGCGTTTTGCCAATTGGCGGGCTCAAAGAGAAATTGCTGGCGGCCTTGCGCGGCGGGATCAAGACGGTCCTGATCCCGCAGGACAATGCGAAAGACCTCGACGAAATCCCAGAGAATGTCAAAGAGGGCCTTCGTATTATTCCCGTCAGCGACGTCACTGAGGTGCTTGCCCACGCGCTGACGCGTCCGCTCACGCCGATCGAATGGTCGGAGGAAGATGACGCGGCCTTGCGGGCCTCGCTATCAGGAAGCGGCGGTGCCGCGGGACAAGGATCAGATACGATCCGGCCCCACTAAGGCGTATCGCTGCGACTCAAAACAACGAAACCGCCGACGCATAGAGCGCCGGCGGTTTTTTTGAATGATCTTTGCCTTCGGATATCTTCCGGTCAGCGTCTGAATGTTGGCGCTGACCCGGTGCCGGTGAGCATTGCAAATGGCGACCCCTGCAGGACTTGAACCTGCAACCGTCGGATTAGAAGTCCGGTGCTCTATCCAGTTGAGCTAAGGGGCCATTTGCGCGGCCGCTCGCGTTGAGCTCAGTGTGTCCAGGGCTGCTTGCGATCGGCAGCGAAATTCTCGCTGTAGGATTTGACCAGTCGCTTGGTCTCGCGGGCTTCCTCGACCATGAAGGTCAAGCCTTCGCGTTTGGCGTAAGCTATCGCGGCATCCCGCGTATCAAAACGCAAGCGGACCTGGCTGTCTGTATCGGAAATGCTCGTCCAGCCCATGAGCGGGTCCTGGCTCCGCTTACCGTCGCCCATCAGCTCCAACACCCACTGCTCAGTCTTGGCGCGACCAGACTGCATGGCGGTTTTCTTTGGTTTGTAGATGCGTGCGTCCATGCCAGTCGCCCTACCGGGAAGAAATGGTCGGAGCGATAGGATTCGAACCTACGACCCTCTGGTCCCAAACCAGATGCGCTACCAGGCTGCGCCACGCTCCGGACTCCCGTACTAAGGCCCGCAATCGGCTTGGCAAGCCCTTATTCGCTGCAATTAAACGCCTTTCCGTCGCAGGGCCCGGAAAACACCGTCCGCGCGGGCCGTCAGCTTCTTGCCGTCGCGCACCAGGTCAGCGGTAACATGCACAATATCGCCGCTGCGCGCCGTTACTTCGGGACGTGCCTCAAGCCATGCTCCTTCAGGAACGATGTCCATATACGAAAGGGTGAGTTTGAGCGTCACGGACATTGCCCGCACCTCGTCCCATACGGCCCAAGCCAACGCACCATCGGCAAAGGCAGAGGCCATGCCGCCGTGTAGGAAACCCATGGAATTACAGTGCCGTTTCATCACCCAAAGACCGGACCGCAGATCATCCTGAGCCCGATAGACAGGCCCATTGTGCAATGTAAATGGTCCGCGTGACGCGCTCAGCGAAAATCCGGGCGGTGGAGACTTTGCCTCGTCTGTGTCAGCCATTGCCTGTGCTGAACATCGCATGCTCAACCCTGTCACCCGGCTCAACGCCAAGCGCGGCGGCCTGCCCGCCACCCAGTTCCAGCACACCCGCCACCGGCACGCCGGGATTTATGCGCCGTTCCGAGCCGGGGACCGCGTTGCGCGCAATTGCGATGACGGTCCCATCTGGGCTCAGGAACAGCATATCGAGATAAATCTCGACATTCTTCATCCACATGTTGGCTTCGCGCACTTCGCCGAAGTCAAACAACATGCCCGACCCTTCATCAAGGCTGTCTCGGAACATCAGCCCCCGCGTGATCTCATCGGGGTCGTCAGCGATTTCTACCGTTACGGCAACAGGTCCGGCATCGGTTATGAGCGTTGCGGTTTCTGTCTCCTGCGCCGCGGCATAAAAGGCCGTGGCAACGACGAATGCGATCAAAACGAATAGTCTGGTCATACGCTGGGTTTATGGGAGAACGCCCAGGCCGGCAAGCAGCCTTGAACCGCAGATCAGCCTTTGCGACGGGCAGCCGCGACGTGCAGGCCCTTATTACCGACTTCGACGCATGCGAGCAGCGTGTCGCCCTGGTCGACTTCCTCAAGCCCAGCGGATCGCAACACCACCGCATGCACAAAAATGTCCGCATCGTCGCCGGGGCGCTGCACAAAACCGTAGCCCTTGCTTCGATTGAACCACTTCACCAGCACAGGTTCGAAAGCAGAATCGTCAAGCGTTTCGGAGGTTGCAGGGTTCGCTCGCGGCGCATCCATCTCAATGATGTTCACCGCCTGCCATCCCCTCTCGCGACGAACAGCATCGCACACGATGTTGGCATCCTCGTCAGCAAACGCCTCGCCATAAGACCGCAGGGTGCTCACATGTAAGAGCACGTCGCCATGCAGAGACGGATCGGATGCGCTCTTGGGCACGATGAAGCCGTAGCCCTTCGCGGGATCGAACCATTTCACATGGCCGATCACCCGAGCGGTTTCCTGCTCGGGAGTTGCGTCTGCAGATTCAGCGGCGTTCGTCATCTACCCCTAGTTCCCCTAGCTTACTGTCCTAGGCTGGCGTCATGCACTTGTCACGATCAATCGATCGGAAATGCGATATTTCAAGAACTTGGGCAAATGGTGGCACTCCCTAGGGGAATCGAACCCCTCTTTCCAGGTTGAAAACCTGGCGTCCTAACCGATAGACGAAGGGAGCGCTCTGATTGAAGGCGTGGATATAACGGTGCTTGGCGCTGCGTGCAAGCGGCGATGTGACGTCCCTGCACCGGATATCACCCGGCAATGCTCGCATCCATCAGATCGAGCTGTACACGTTTGCGACCGTTCCATTCGTCCGCCTTCAGACGGCCGGCGATGTGTAGCCGCCCCCCGCCCAAAATGGCATCGCCGAGCGGCGTATCCGCCTGTCGCCAGGCGACGCATTCCAGCCGACCTGAAGCATCTTCAGCGATGAACCG
>JBCBWQ010000214.1:0-4465 GCA_039817025.1 Pseudomonadota bacterium
CGATCAAGGCGTGATCGGGATCAGCGCGCCCAAGCACACGGCCCATCTCGATCACGGTCACCTTGGTGCCAAGCCGGTTGAAGGCCTGCGCCATTTCCATCCCAATCGGTCCTCCGCCGAGGATGACAAGGTGCTCCGGCTGCTCAGGTAAAGAGAAGACCGTCTCGTTTGTAATGAAGGGTGTGGTGTTCAGCCCTTCAATGGGAGGGATGAACGCCGTTGAGCCCGTCGCGACGATAATGCGGCGCGCCTTCGTGCGGCTTGAGGCTGAAATGATCGTTCTTTTGTCGGCGAACTTGGCATGCTCGCGAATAACCGTGACGCCGAGGCCCTCGAAGCGCTCCTGGCTGTCCACCGGAGCAATGGTGTCGATGGCGCTCTGCACGTGGGCCTTAACGGCCTCCCAGCTCACCTCTGGTTCCGAAACGGTGACGCCATACTTCGGAGCGTCCCGCGCGTCCTGTGCCGCTTTCGCTGCCGAGAGAAGCGCCTTGGACGGCACACAGCCGTAATTCAGGCAGTCGCCCCCCATCTCGGCCTTTTCGTACAAGACGACCTTGAGGCCGAGCATCGCTGCGCCAGCAGCGGCCGAAAGCCCGCCGGAACCGGCCCCGATGATTGCCAGATCGGCCTTGTAATCGCGTTGTGGGGCCGCGCCGACATTTGCGGGTGCGGACTCCTTGGCGACGCGGTCGGGATCAGCGTCTCCGGTTGCCGAGAGGCGGGCATTGGGTGTTGCGGTCGTGGCGGACATCAGGCAGCTCCTTCGAGCTTGGAGGCTTTTTTCGAGAACAGTTTTTTGTAGGCGACGGGTATCAGCGCCACGAGGCCAAGGGCGATGAAGGCCGGCAGGAAGTTTGAGGCAAGCGCCCCGATATTTGGCTCGTCTCCGGCCAGAAGCGTCGCTTTCACAGCCGATCCGATCCAGGTGTAGGCGAGGGTGCCCGGAATGATGCCGAGGAAGGTTGTCAGGACGTAGTCGCGATATTTCGCACCCAGGAGCGCCGGGGCGAAATTGGCCACAGCAAACGGAACAACCGGGATCAGCCGCAGCGCAAACAAGTATGACAGGGCATCTTCATTGAATCCCTTCTCCATCTTGCCGATAAAACCGCCGGCCCGTTCTCGCAGAACGGCACCAAGCGATGTCTTCGCCGCGAAGAATAGGAGCGATGCGCCGGCCGTAGCGGCGACGACCGTGGCCGCCGCGCCAATCAACGGAATAAAGCCAAAGGCCGCTGGAAATAGGAAACCGCCCGCAATGGTCAATGCGCTGGCGGGAACCATGAACGCCGTCGCTGCTGCATAGATCGCGACATAGGCGGCCAGCACCAGCAGCAGATTGTCCCGCACAAGCTGGTCCAGCCAGGCGGCATGTTCTGCCAGTGATTCCAAAGTGAGGTATTGGTGCCAGCCCTGTGACAGCGCGAGCGCCAGACCGCCAATGATGATGTAAAGCGGCCAGAGACGCACAAGCAGGGACCCGCCTTTCGGCTGTGGCGTTTGGGAGCTTGTCTCGGTCATATCAGGTGTCCACATCGTTCAGAGCCCAGTCATAGCTGTGCTTGGTGATCTTCGGATTGGCGCGGATTTGCGCGGCCAGGTCATCGTCTGCGTATTGGAGGACGTGTTCAACCACGCCGTCCTTTGAACCGCCAAAATCCTCACGGAACCATTTGTAGATGGTGGAAACCTCGAGCGTGCCATTTCGGCGAATGGAGACGCCGCGCGGATGGTTCACATAGGCCCGTGCACCCGCATCGAGATCCTCGTCCAGCGTTTCCGCGCGCCAGGCCCGGTTCATCAGGTTCGGGCAGCCATAGGACGCGCAATTCACGGCGTAGTGCACGCGTGGCTCGTCCCACTCTTCCCGCAGGATGTCGTGCTCGATGTCATCAAGGGAAACCTCGCGGCCATCTGCGGTTACCTTCACCTCTTTCCAGGGCCCGATAATGTATCCGGACCGGATCGACTTGACCGGATAGCGGCCGACAATGTGCTGGATCGTCAGCGCATTGTAGAGGTTGGCCCAGGCTGCGAATTGCTCATCGTCACTCAGTGCGTCGAAATCGAGCGCGGCAAAGCTCGCCACATAGGCGTCCAGGGCTGCACGATCGTCTTCGCTGGCTTTCAAGCCGCCATAGTCGAACCGGTTCACGCCGTCCGCGCTCTCCGCGACATACCGGTTGAGAATGTCAGTCCAGGCGGCGTCGCGGTGGGCAGGGATGGGGCGCTCCTCTGAAGGTGTGGCAACGGCGCTGGACGCGGCGGCCTGGGCAATGGCGGGCGCGCTGACAGCCATGGCGGCGCAGGCGGCGATGAGTGCATGTCTTAGCATGAAAGTCCGTGTCCTCTATTATATCCCAGGGGCGCTATCTGCCCTGCTCTCGCATTGCATATACGTCCGTCGGGCCCGAAAGTGTCATCACGCCTCGTCCCGGCTGATCAAACGCCCGTGAGATGCGTGTGCACCTTGACGGCGGGCCCCGTCGCCTGTAATCCACCGCGCTTTCCGGAAAGAGTTCCAAAGAGAAGGCGCGAGCCCGATGAAACGTACATTCCAGCCGAGCCGCCTGAAACGCGCCCGTCGCCACGGATTCCGCTCACGCATGGGCACGAAGAACGGCCGCAAGGTCCTCGCCCGTCGCCGCGCCAAGGGCCGCAAGAGCCTGTCTGCATAAGACTGCGCTACGCCGCAGGAGCGGCTGCCCATGACGCAAGAGAGCGACAAGACGACTGAGGTCGTGCGCCTGACGCGCCGGCCTCAGTTTCTTTTTGTGCGGGGCGGTTGGATCGAGCGCCGCAAATCGCTCGCCGTAGAAGCGCGTCGCCGCGCCCCCGACGGCGTGATGGGCGAGGGCTTTACCGCGACAAAGAGGGTTGGCGGGGCCGTTATTCGCAACCGGGCCAAGCGCCGCCTGCGTGCCGGTGCTGCAACGCTCCTGCCCATTCATGGCGCGCCTGGCGTCGATTATGTGTTCATCGCCCGAAAAGACACAGCCGACATTGCATGGGCGCGTTTGCTTGACGATATGGAAAGCGCATTGGTAAGCCTCGCCAGGCGAGCGCGGGACACCTGACGCGCCACTCTCCGCCAGACCCCGGACCGCTTCATGGAACAAGAAGACCAGCGCAATTTCATCATCGCCATGGTGCTGATGATCGCCTTTGTCTGGGGCTACCAGACCTTCATCATCGAGCCACAGACCCAGGCCCGCCGCGCAGCGCAGGAAGCCGCGGCCGCCGCTGAGGAAACAGCTGCCCCGCCGGTTGATGAGGTGCCCCTCGCACCAGCCATCGCCGCAACTGTGGAAGACGCCCTTGGCGCAGACACGCGCATTCCCTTTGACGGCCCCGGCGTTGACGGCTCCATCCGTCTCGCCGGCGCACGGATCGATGATCTCAATCTGCACCGCCACTACCTCACCGTCGCCCGCGAGCAGGAGCTGCGCCTCTTGCGGCCAGAGAATGCCGAGTACGGCTATTACGCCTCCTACTACTGGTTGGACGAATCCGGCCGTGCGCTCGCCGGCCTGAACGCGAACTGGACCCTTGTGTCCGGCGAGCAGCTTACCCCTTCGACCCCCGTTGTGCTCAGCTTCCAGCGCGACGGCGTCGAAATCCGCCGCACCATCACCCTCGACGACAATTACATGTTCACGTTCGAGGATGTGGTGACCAATCTCGGCGCTGAACAGCGCCTGCTTCGCCCCTATGGCTCCATACGCCGCCAGGGCGACTGGAAAGACTTTCTAGAGGCCACCGACCCGGGCTCGGCCGGAGACAGCGCCATTGTCCATCAGGGCCTGATCGGCGTCCTGGGTGGCGAGTTGAAGCTGCGCAAGTACAAAGGGCTGAGCCAGGACAAGGGCATCAAGGGCGACACGGTCACCGATGAAGGCGGCTGGCTCGGCTTCACGGACAAGTACTGGATGGGTGCGCTGGTGCCGGATCAGTCACGGGAGTTTACGGGCGATTTTGCCCGCCGCGCTCGCGATGACGGACAAATCCTTGAAGTGAAAACCGAGGGTGCTGAATACGTCCTTGCGCCCGGCCAGAGCATCACGGCCACGAACCGTCTTTTCGCCGGCGCGAAGAATTTGAAACTCCTCCAGGGCTATGAGGCCGATCTCGGTATCCCCCGCTTCGATGATGCCGTGGACTGGGGCTTTCTTTACTTCCTGACCAAACCGTTCTTCGAAATCCTGCTTTGGCTGGAGAGCAAACTTGGCTCTTTCGGCTGGGCCATTCTTGCCTTTACGGTTCTGGTGAAGCTTCCGCTCATCCCGCTCTACAATACGAGCTTCAAGGCGATGGCGAAGATGAAGAAGCTCACCGAGCCGATGAAGGAAATCCGCGAACGCTTCGCGGCGGACCCAAAGCGCCAGCAGCAGGAAATCATGGCGCTCTATCAGAAGGAAAAGGCCAATCCGCTTGCCGGCTGCCTTCCCATTCTGGCAACGAT
>JBCBWQ010000215.1:0-4378 GCA_039817025.1 Pseudomonadota bacterium
CTGGGCCGGACACGTGTCCGGCCCAGGCAATCACGATCGAGGCTGAGCCCCGTGAAGACGGTTCCCGCCGCACCACGCGCTACGATATCGATATGGTCAAATGCATCTATTGCGGCTTCTGTCAGGAAGCCTGTCCTGTGGATGCGATCGTTGAAGGTCCGAACTTCGAGTTCGCCACCGAGACCCGCGAAGAGCTGTACTATGACAAGGACCGGCTGCTGGAAAACGGCGACCGGTGGGAACGACTCATCGCAAAGAATCTGGAACAAGACGCGCCGTACCGATAAGAGGGGCGCGACAAAGCGGACCATGGCCGGTTGCGCCAGGGCCTGAGAGACACACGCGAAAGCGGGCCGGTCGGCTCGCTTTTTATCAAGGGGCTACGTCAAGTGGACGTCATTGCATTCTGGATACTGGCGGTAATTGTCGCCATGTCGGCCATCTTTGTGATCGGCGCGAAAAACCCGGTGCATTCTGTGCTCTGGCTTATCACGGCATTTTTCACATCGGCGGGCCTGCTGGTGCTGATTGGCGCGGAATTCCTCGCCATGCTTCTGGTCGTTGTCTATGTCGGTGCGGTCGCTGTGCTGTTCCTGTTTGTGGTGATGATGCTGGACGTGGATTTCGTCGAGCTGAAACAAGGTACACTTCAATATTGGCCGTTCGCGGGCCTTGTTGGTCTGGCCTTCCTTGCTGAAATCGTCCTCGTGACCTTCGCTACGGCTGGTCGTGGGGAAACCAATTTTGACCCATCGCCAGGTGCAGAGACCAATGCCGAAGCCATCGGGCAGGTCATGTACACCGATTACCTGCTTCTGTTCCAACTCGCGGGCATCGTCCTGCTCATTGCTATGATCGGGGCAATCGTCCTGACCTTGCGGGGCAAAACCAACGTCAAGCGCCAGTCCATAGCCAAGCAGACCCAGCGTCGCCGCTCCGATGCGACAGAGCTGCTGGACGTCGAACCCGGGCAGGGGATCTAGCGCGATGGACCTGACGATTTTCCACTATCTCGGCCTGTCCGCGACGCTCTTCACGATTGGCGTTGTCGGCATCTTTGTGAACCGCAAGAACATCATCGTCATCCTTATGGCGATCGAGCTGATCCTCCTGTCCGTGAATATCAATCTTGCAGCGTTTTCGGTCTTCACCGGAACGATTGAGGGCCAAATCTTCGCGATGCTGGTTCTCACCGTCGCAGCCGCTGAAGCCGCCGTCGGGCTTGCCATTCTGGTGGTCTATTTCCGCAACCGCGGCGACATCGCGGTTGAAAACGTCGATCTGATGAAGGGCTGAGGGGCCGGGCATGCTTTCCGATTCAATCATCACTTTCATCGTTCTCGGGCCTGGCCTGGTTGCTTTGCTGGGCCTTTTGCACAAGCAACTCGGCGACCGTGTCGTGATGCTTGCCACCACCGCCACGGTGCTGACGGCTGGCGCTCTGTCGCTGTACCAGCTTTTTGCTTACACGTTCGGCGGTGACGGGCACCATGCTGGTGGGCACGTGATTACGCTTATGCGCTGGATCGATGTTGGCCAGTTCCAGGCCAACTGGGCGATCCGTGTGGATGCACTGTCCATCGTCATGATGGCCGTGATCACAAGCGTTTCCGGCCTCGTACACCTGTATTCATGGGGCTACATGGAAGACGATCCCCACAAGGCTCGGTTCTTCTCCTACCTCTCCCTCTTCACGTTCACGATGCTGATGCTCGTGGTGGCTGACAATTTCATTCAGCTCTTCTTCGGCTGGGAGGGCGTCGGCCTCGCGTCATATCTGCTCATCGGTTTCTGGTACCACCGCGAGGCCCCCAATGACGCTTCGATAAAGGCCTTCGTGACCAATCGAGTCGGCGACTTTGGGCTCGCACTCGGGATCATGGGGGTCTATTTCGTCTTCGGGTCAGTGGAGTTTGCTCCAGTCTTGGAAGCAATCCGTGACGACGCCTTTGGCGCACTCCAGCCCGTTGGCAGCTTTATCACCGGTGACACGCCCACCACCGCCGCGATCGACTTCATCGGATATGAGCTGAACGCCCTCGAACTCGTTGGCGTGCTGCTGTTTATCGGTGCCATGGGTAAGTCGGCCCAACTTTTCCTGCACGTCTGGCTGCCGGACGCCATGGAAGGCCCCACGCCGGTCTCCGCGCTCATCCACGCCGCAACCATGGTGACCGCAGGCGTATATCTGGTCTGCCTACTGTCGCCGATCTATGAGAATACGGTTTTCGCTGCGTCCATGGTGACGGTGGTCGGTGCCGTTACCGCGCTCTACGCCGCAACCGTTGGTCTGGCGCAGAACGACATTAAGCGTGTCATCGCCTACTCAACCTGTTCGCAACTGGGGTACATGTTCTTTGCCGCTGGCGTCGGAGCCTATGAGGCGGCGATGTTCCACCTGTTCACGCACGCCTTCTTCAAAGCGCTCCTATTCCTCGGTGCTGGCTCCGTCATCCATGGCAACCACCACGAGCAGGATATGCGCAATCTTGGCGGCGTTGCCCGCTATCAGCGCTTTACTTACGCCGCGATGCTCATCGGCACGGTCGCGATCATCGGTCTCGGCTATCCGCACGTCTGGGGCTTCTCGGGCTTTTTCTCGAAGGATGCGATCCTCGAAAGTGCCTTCGTTGCGGGGCAGGCGGGCGTACCCTACGGCATGGTCGCGTTCTGGTTCGGCATCACCGCAGCGCTGCTGACCAGCTTTTACTCCTGGCGCCTCATCTACATGACGTTCCACGGCCCACGTGCTGAACCGGCCCATGGCGCGCACGATGATCACCACGGGCACGGCCACCATGGCGGCGACCCCCATGAGTCTCCACTCGTCATGCTGATCCCGCTTGGGCTTTTGTCCGTCGGTGCTGTCTTTGCCGGTTGGATCTTCTACGACCCGATGTTCCACCATGGTGAAGGCTTCTGGGGCGATGCGATCTTCCGCGCAGCAGACAATCACGTAATCCACGATATCGACGAGCTGAAGAAGGATCACGCCTATGAGTGGGTCTTCTGGGCTCCGCTCATCGTAACAATTGCCGGCTTCCTCGTCGCAACCTTCACCTACCTCTTCAATCGCGGTGTCGGAAAACGCATGGCCGATGCTGGCGGCCCATTGCACAGCCTGTTTTCGAACAAGTGGTATTTCGACGAGATCTACAACGCCACGGTCATTCGCGGCACGGCTCTTTTGGGCGACCTGTTCTGGAAAGGCGGAGACAAGGGCGTCATTGACCGGTTTGGGCCAGACGGCGTCACAGCGCTCACACAATGGGGGGCACGCCGACTGTCGGGCATGCATACCGGCTATCTCTACCATTATGCCTTCGTGATTATCGGGGCGGCGCTGGCCTTCGGGGCCGTGCTCTACTTCCGCGCTGGAGGCGCACTCTAATGGGCGGCTTCTGGGTTCTTTCCGCCATGACGTTCCTGCCCCTGCTTGGGGCCGGTCTCATTGTGCTCGTGACCGCGACAACCAGTGGCCAATCCGATGGCGAGGACCAGGGCCGCAAAGCCATGGCCGCGGGTCTCGTTGTCACCATCGCGACCTTCCTCGCCTCTGTCTGGGTGTTCTTGAATTTCGACCCCTCGCAGTCTGGCTATCAGATGGTCGAGGAGGCGAATTGGTTCGCCAATGTCAGCTACAAAATGGGCGTCGACGGTATGTCGATCCTGCTCATCCTGCTGACGACCTTTCTGACCCCGCTTTGCATTCTCGCCAGCTGGTCTTCGGTCAAGACGCGCGTGACAGAGTTTGTCGTGGCTTTCCTCGTGCTGGAGACGTTGATGATCGGCGTCTTCTGCGCGCTGGACATCGTTCTGTTCTACATCTTCTTCGAGGCGAGCCTGATCCCGATGTTCCTGATCATCGGCATCTGGGGCGGCGCGGACCGGATCTACGCGTCCTTCAAATTCTTCCTTTATACGCTGCTCGGCTCGCTCTTCATGCTCGCGGCCATCGTCTACATGTATCTCGACGCCGGAACGTCGGACATCATGGCGCTGGAGCAACATGGCTTTGGCGGTCAGGAGCAGATGTGGCTCTGGCTCGCTTTTGCAGCCTCCTTCGCCGTGAAGCTGCCGATGTGGCCTGTCCATACATGGCTGCCGGATGCGCACGTTCAGGCCCCCACGGCAGGTTCGGTCATCCTGGCCGGTATCCTCCTGAAAATGGGCGGTTACGGTTTCTTGCGCTTTTCGCTGCCCATGTTCCCGGACGCCAGCGCGCTCTTCCAGCCCTACATGTTCGCGCTTGCCGTTATCGCAATCGTCTACACCTCGCTCGTCGCCTTCCGGCAGACCGACATGAAGAAGTTGATCGCGTATTCCTCGGTCGCACATATGGGCTTTGTCACGCTGGGAATCTTCTCCTTCACGGATA
>JBCBWQ010000216.1:0-4377 GCA_039817025.1 Pseudomonadota bacterium
GCCAAAGACCGAAACCGGATGTCGCGTCCCTCGAGCCGGCGCACAACATCCAGGTCCGGCTTGGTCAGCATCGCCTGCATGTCAGGGCGGCGCTCGAGACCGGGTTCAAACCGCTCGCCGATCGCCCCAGCCCGATAGCTACCCTGGTAGGCTGACAGGATGAAGGATTGAAGCTCGTTTGGAGACGTTTCCACCAGCCAGACCAGCTCTGCGAGACTGCTCGCATTGCTCTCCAGCGTGCTTGGGAAGAAAGTCTGGACCAGCGGCGTTTGGGTCAACAAGACGAGTCCTGAAACCATTAGCAAAAAGGCCGCGATGGTCAGCGCCGTGACTTTCACGACGATTGATGACCAGATCGTTTTCAGCCAGGCCATCAGACGGGTATGCGGGTAACGCGTGCGGCGAACGCGTAGCCGAGATTGCGCACTGTCTTGATGTAGTCCGGGCGGCGCGGATTGGGCTCGATCTTGCTGCGCAACCGGCTGATCTGGCTATCTATGCTTCGATCAAATTGGTTAGGAACCGCGCCGCGTGACAGGTCCAGAAGCCGGTCGCGCGAAAGCACCTGCGGGGCATGCGTCACAAGCGCAGCAAGCAGCGCGAATTCGCCGGAGGTGAGATGAATCACCCGGTCGGCCTCATGGATCAGTGACATCTCATTCGGGTTGAGGCGAAAGGGCCCGAAGGCAAACGTTGTGGGCTGGGTTGGATCTTGCTCCGGGGAACCGTTGCGCGAACGACGCAGGACTGACTTGATGCGCGCGACGAGCTCGCGGGGATTGAAAGGCTTGGACATATAATCATCGGCGCCCACCTCCAGCCCTACAATGCGATCAACATCCTCGGCCAGCGCCGTCAACATGATTATGGGAACGTTGGACCGCGTGCGCAGGCGACGACAGAAGGACAGCCCGTCCTCACCCTCCATCATTAAATCGAGGACAATGAGATCGGCCGGGAAGGAATCCAAGGCAGTTTCCGCCGCAGCTGCTGAACACGCTGTTTGTACGGTCATCCCGTTGCGGGCCAGCACGCCCTCTGTGAGAGAGAGAATGTCGGCATCATCATCAACGACCAATATCCGGAAGGAGGTATCCATCCCATCAGACTAACTCTGTCTCGATAAACTCTCCAAGACGGTTTGGAATCCGCGTGTCGTCGCAAAGCGCAAACCCAACACATCTGGCTGAGCCCCGAAGCCGGTTGAGAAACCGGTCTACGTTCTGTGCTGGCCTAGCCCTTTGAAGACGAGCACCGACCGGCCGGTGCGCGCTTTAAGTGGGAACGATTTCGTGTTCGACTTTCTTCCTGGGATACACTGAAACGCTTGGGGCCGCGCCGCGCAATCGTGTAGACCACCCGGTATGAAAGCGATCATTGCCGGTGGCGGTATCGGCGGACTCACCGCTGCGTTGTGTCTTGTGCATTTCGGATGGGACGTGGAGGTCCTGGAGCAGTCGCCGGAGCTTGGCGACGTCGGGGCGGGCATTCAGCTTAGTCCCAATGCGATGAAGGTCTACGCCGCGCTGGGGCTCGTGGCGGCGCTTGAGCGTGCAGCCTTTCGGCCTGAGGCAATTTCGCTGCGCATGGGTGAAAGCGGGATGCGGTTGCTCTCATCTTCCCTAGGAAAGAAGGCTGAGGTGCGATGGGGCGCGCCCTATTTACACTGTCACCGCGCTGACTTGATAAATGTGTTGCAGGAGGCCTTAGCCGAGACCGGCGCGGCTTCGGTTTCGCTCGGCCAGTCCGTCCAAGCGTACCGGCAGGATGGCGACGACGTGAACGTACAGCTTGCTTCTGGCGAGGTGCGTCAGGCTTCGGTGCTGATCGGCGCAGACGGTATTCATTCAGTCATCCGTGCACAGATGCTTGGGTCAGATTCGCCCGTGTTTACAGGAAACGTTGCCTGGCGTGCAGTCGTCCCTGTTGCAAGACTAGGCCAACATGCGCCCGAACCAGCGGCGACGGCTTGGATGGGGCGGGGCAAGCATGCCGTGACCTATCTCCTGCGTGGCGGACAACTTGCCAACCTCGTTGCTGTTGTGGAGCGCGATGATTGGACAATGGAGGGCTGGCGCGAGCCGGGCGACAAGGCCGCCGCGTTGGCAGACTTTGACGGTTGGCACCCAATCGTCACGCGGCTTCTAGAGGAGGCAGACACGCTTTACCGATGGGCGCTATTTGATCGTCCGCCATTGGCGCAGTGGACCGATAGGCATGTGGCGCTCTTGGGTGATGCGGCGCATCCCATGTTGCCGTTCATGGCCCAGGGCGCGGCGATGGCGATTGAAGATGCCTGGGCTCTGGCGGCGCATCTGTCTCGCAACGAAAACAAGACCGACGCGCTCGTCGCCTATCAGGCCGTTCGGCACAAGCGGGCGAGTACAGTACAGGCTGCCTCACGCGCCAATGCGAAAACATTTCACCAGCGCACACTCGCTGGACAACTGAAAACCTACGGCCCGATGTTGCTCGCCGGGCATATCTGGCCTGCAATAGGCCGTATGCGGCAGGACTGGGTGTACGGCTACGATATCGTCTCAGCGCTCGCCAGCGACTAAGCGGGCGTTGGGTCTACCGCTCCGGCGGCAAGAATTGGCGCTGCGTCGATTGAGTCCGCATCCAGGAGGCCGGCGACGCGCTCAAGGGAAGCGATCAGCATGGCCTGTTCCCAGTCGTCCAGGCCATCAAATCCATGCTCAAACAACTCTTGCAAAGGACGCGGAGCGTCATCGACAGCTTGTTGTCCTTCAGGAAGGATCGTCAGCCAGACCTTGCGCCGGTCCGTGTCGCAGCGGCGGCGATTCACAAGGTTGCGAGCCACCATCTTGTCGACAAGGCTTGTAATCGTCGCATTGCTCAGTTGAGTCGACTTCACAACGTCTCCGACGGCCGTTTCGCCGCGTTCATTCAGGATTTGAAGAACGAGGAGTTGTGAGGGCGTGAGCCCTGCGGCCTGCGCGAGCTTGCGCGTATGGATTTCGATCCGTCTCTGGATCTTGCGAATGGCGACAAGCGCATCAGTGGATCGCTGGCTCATGGTCTGTCTCTTCTTTGTGCACCAGGTCCGGGCCTAGGGCGGACCTCAGCGGTCCGAGATGAGGCTCGAACTTCCGCCACGCGTCCAGTCCTTTTGTGTTTATGGGCTGGCGGACCTGCTCACTGCTGGCAGTGCGAACGGCCCGTTCGGTTTCGTGAAAGTTTATGCAGGATTCCTCGAATGGAAGGCCGCAATGGTCGAGAATCCGCCGCACCTGAGTATCCAGATCGGCAACGACGTCTTCATGCTCAACGCGCAGAACCTTGCCCGGCAACACTCGGTCCCAATGATCCATGAGATCAACATAGGCGCGATAATAATGGCCGATCTGTTCGAGGCCGTAGGTGAACTCTTGGCCTTCAGCGAAGAGCTGCTTGAAGCCCGACCAGCAACACGACAAGGGCTCGCGCCGGGCATCAATGATCTTTGCGTGGGGCAGGATCAGATGAATAAGGCCGATATGCCGGAAGTTGTTGGGCATCTTGTCGGTAAAAAATGGAGCCCCTGCGCGATGAATGCGTGTCGTGTCGATGTACTCGGTGCCAAGGCTGCGAAGCTGCTCATTGTCGAGTGTGGTTAGAATTTCTGGATAGGCACCACCACCCGCACGATCGCGTCCACGCAAGCGTTGTGACAGGGCGAGAATGTTCGGGAGTTCCAGCGTACCGTCGACCTGACTATGCGAGGCGAGAATTTGTTCAATCAGAGTTGAGCCGGCGCGGGGTAGCCCGACGATGAAGATGGGGTCGGGCGAAGGGTCGCCCATACCGGATTTCGCCTCGAAGAGGCCTGGGGTGCAGACTGACTTCTGCGCATCAAATTCTGAGACCATGCCCTCGGTCGTGTAACGCGATTGCGCGCGCTTCAAAGCGTTCCCGCGATCGTAGTAGGAAAAGGCCTCCGCAATATCACCACGGTCCTCGAGTGCTTTTCCCAGTGCGAAGCAGAAGTGGACGCGGTCGTTTGGTCCGGCCAGCGGATCATCAACACGCGCGCGCATCACAGCAATTTCGTCTTCCGAAAAGGCATAAGTTTTTAGGTTGGCCAGAGCATACCACGCATCGCCCTGAACAGGCCGGGCGGAGCAGGCGGCGCGATAGGCGGCAACGGCGTCATCCTGCCGCCCCCACGTTTTCAGAGCATGGCCTTTGGATGTCAGCGTTGCCGGGTCATCCGGAATGCGCTGCAGAACCGCATCAAACAGGGCCAGCGCGCCTTCATAGTCGCCAGTCTGCATGCGTTCGATTGCAAGGTGAGATTGGAAGATCGGATTGTCAGGGTCGCGGGCGAGCAGGCCGTCTGCCTCTTGGAGCGCCCGCTCGAATTTCTGCCGCTTG
>JBCBWQ010000217.1:0-4357 GCA_039817025.1 Pseudomonadota bacterium
ATCCGCGCCCTCGGAACGATGACGATCACCTGGGGTCCAAGGATTGCGATTCTCGCCATGGGTGTCAGTGCGCTCGGCTTGATAGCAGGACTGACCAGGGCACCGCGCACGCAGCCCTTCATTCTGGGACTGGCAGGGCTGCTCATTGGAGGGCTGGTGCTAGGGCGATTGGCGGCGTTCGGAGCGCAGGCAAGTCGACTACCGCCGATCCATGATGTGCAGACCGACTGGTCCGAGCCTATCCGGTTCTCAGATACGCTGATGGCGATCCGCGAAGCAGATGGCGCTCAGAACCCCGTCGTCGATGCCCCCACGATTACCGAGGGCGCAGATGCCCGTTGGCCCGGTTTTGGCGGCCGGCTAGTGTCAGAAGTCCAAGAAGGAGCCGAATGGTCCCCGGAGACACAAGAAGATCCGATCGACGCGCCTTATCCTTATGAAATTCAACCCCTTCGATTTGACGCGCCATCCGGCGAGGTTTTCAACGTCGCTCAATCAATTGTTGAGCAACGTGGCTGGGAGGTTGTGACGGCAGACGCTGGGTCAGGTGTTATCGAGGCCACCGAAACATCGGGTTGGTTTGGGTTCAAAGACGATGTCGCCATTCGCGTTCGTGACGAAGACGGCCGCACGCGGGTCGATGTTCGGTCGATAAGCCGGGTCGGCCTGTCCGATTTGGGGGCAAACGCCAAACGCGTTGATGAATTTGTGAAAGACCTCGGTCAGCGCCTTACAGACGCCAATTAGCGGCTTAGATCGAAAAGCTTGTGCCGCAGCCGCAACTGGCTGTTGCGTTCGGATTATTGATCTTGAAAGCGGCACCGATGATTTCTTCGGTGAAGTCGATCTCTGAGCCGCTCAAGAATTCGAGGCTCATTTCATCAATGACGACTCTCGCGCCATCGCGCTCGATCACGAGGTCATCGCCAGCGGGAGCAGCTTCGAGTTCGAAACGATAGGAAAATCCAGAGCAGCCGCCGCCATCAACGGCGACGCGTAGCACGCCCATATCGGTCTGCTTGGCTAGAATCGCATTAATGCGTTTTGCGGCTGAGGTGGTGAGAGTCACATCGGTCATGAACCAAAGATAGGGAAGGTCGCTGCAATGGAAAAGAGAGCGCCTTACGCAACCGACTGGCGGCAATCACGGGGCCGCTACGTTGACGAACCGCAATCTGCGACGCGGACCCCGTTCCAGCGCGATCGCGACAGAATTATTCACGCGACCGCATTCCGCCGGCTGAAACAGAAAACACAGGTCTTTGTGGCCCACGAAGGCGATCATTACCGCACGCGCCTGACGCATAGCCTGGAAGTGGCGCAAATCGCCCGGTCAATCGCCCGTACGCTCGGATTGGATGAAGATCTTGCTGAGGCTTTGGCGCTTGCCCATGACCTCGGCCATCCACCGTTCGGACATGCCGGCGAAGACCAGCTTGATGCGAGTATGGCTGACTATGAGGGGTTCGATCACAATGCCCAGACGTTGCGAATCGTCACGCGCCTTGAGGTTCGATACCCTGATTTTGATGGACTGAACCTGACTTGGGAAACACTGGAAGGGCTCGTCAAACATAACGGCCCGCTACTCAGTGAGGGGACGAGCGTCGACGATCTTCCGGCTGCTTTTCGTGATTTTCCGCATCTTTCAGACCTCCAGCTGAACACATTTGCCGGACCAGAAGCCCAAGTTGCCGCACTCGCGGACGACATCGCCTACAACAATCACGATATTGATGACGGCATCGCTGCTGGCCTGTTCTCGATAGAAGACTTCGGAGACGTCCCCCTCGTCGGAGACGTCTTTGCCGAAGTGCGAAACGACTATCCACTGCTCGATGATAAGCGCGTCGTCTATGAGGCTGTCAGACGGCTTATCGGACTTTGGATCAATGATCTTACCGCGGAGACGAGGCGGCGCGCCGAACACCACAAACCAGAAACAGTGGAGGCCGTTCGTTCCATGGGCGAGCCGCTTGTGGCTTTTTCAGAAGAACTGGAGGTTCGCCAGCGCGTGCTGCGGGCGTTTCTCTACGAACGGATGTACAAACATTACAAAGTGAATCGGATGCGCAGCCAGGCCAAACGCATGCTGCGCGACTTGTTTACGCTATTCCACGCAGAGCCCGATACGCTACCGCCGCCTTGGCGAAATGATGCCATACAGGCTGAACCGGGCAGGAGAGCGCGGTTGGTTTGCGACTATATCGCTGGAATGACCGATAATTTTGCGATTGAGGAGCACCGTCGCCTGTTCAATTTGGACAGCATGATTTGAAACCAAGCCGATTCAACCAGCGTTAACGAAACGTCGCCTAATTTTAACCTCGAGACACGATTATCGAGGACACCCATGAGCCAGAATGCACGTAGAGGGTTCGAAGCTGACCCGTTTGAAGACGATTATCGCGGATTTGACCCCCGCGACGACGAAAGCGCGCGCGGGCCCCTAATTCTTGCTCTGGCGCTAGGGGTTTTGTTGGTCTTTGCGGCTGTCGTTTGGAATACCTATCGGCAGGGCGTTCGAGCGGGCGCGGGAGACGTTCCGTTGATCACCGCTGATTCCACGCCCTACAAGCGCGCCCCAGACGGCGGAGCGGCCCCAATGGCGGATGATCTGAGCAAGCGGATTTACGATCAGTTCGACGGAAGCGAGCGACTGGAGCCGCAATCTGCTTCAGTCCTGCAGGGTGGTCCTCCGATCGACCTGCGCCCGGGTCTGGAAGGTGATAGCGGTGATGAGACAGGTTCGGCTGGGCCAGCACCAGATGCTACTCAGGTTGAGGCTCTTGCCGATTTGGATACCGCACCCGCGCCGGTGCCAGAGCGTGAAATGAAGCTCGCCGCAGCAACGCCTGCGCAAAGCTCGACGATTACCGCGATGAGAAAAGAAAATCCGCAGCCGACACGGCAAAGCCTTTTTGCGTTTGATGAACGCGGTGCGTTCCTTGTTCAGATCGCCGCTTTGCGTTCAGAAGCCTCAGCTGAGGCGCTGTGGAGCGATGTTACGAAAGCTGCGCCCGATACGTTTTACGGCGCAAAGAAGAGTATCCAGCGCGCGGACCTTGGCGCGAAAGGCGTGTTTTACCGCCTCAGAGCGGGGCGTTTTTCGACCCGGGATGATGCTGGATCGTTTTGCGATGCCCTGAAGGCAGACGGTCGCCAGTGCATAGTGGTGGCTGGATGAGAAACCCGCTAAAGGCATGCATTCTCAGCGTTTCCGGGCCTGTCCTGACGCCAGAGGAAGCGGCTCTGTTTGCCGATATGCGCCCTTGGGCTGTGATCCTCATGGGGCGATCCTGCGTTTCACGTGACCAGGTGCGCCGACTGATTGATGATATTTGGAGCGCAGTGGAGCGGCCTTGCCTCATCTTTATCGATCAGGAGGGTGGACGTGTTGCGCGTCTGAAGGCGCCCGAATGGCCGGCGTTTCCGCGCGGCCTCGATTATGGCGAGTTATATGCCGTCGATCCTTCGCTTGGGCTTGAGGCATCCTGGCTTGGACACAGGCTAATTGCTGCAGAACTTACCGAGATGAACATTCATGCCGATTGTGCGCCTGTCGTAGACCTTCCGGTTGCGGGCGCGCATGATGTCATAGGTGACCGTGCATTCGGCACTGATCCTGATGTTGTGGCGGCGCTCGCCAGGGCTGCATTACAAGGATTAGCGGACGGAGGCGTGGCCGGCGTCATAAAACACATGCCTGGCCATGGTCGGGCCGCGGTCGATAGCCATAAGTCGCTTCCAACGGTAACGGATGGCGACAACGAGTTGGCAAAAGACTTTGCAGCGTTCGCGCCGCTGGTAGACGCGCCGATGGCCATGACCGCCCATATTGCCTACGATGCGATTGATCCGGGTGTGGCCGCTACAGTGTCCAAAAAGCTGATTGAACAGGTTATTCGCGGGCGAATCGGTTTTGATGGCCTATTAATGACTGACGATCTTGGAATGGACGCGCTGGGCGGTTCGCTCAAATCGCGCGGTAAAGCGGCGATAGCGGCAGGCTGCGACGTGCTACTGCATTGCTCCGGCTTCAAAAAAGAACCAACGGAAATTCTTGCAGAGATGTGCGAAGTTGCTGATGCAGCTCCGCAATTGGCTGAGCGGGCGCTGGAGCGGTGTGTCCGCGCTGAGAAAATGTCGACGCAGGCGAAACAGTTCGACGCTGTAGAAGGGTGGGCCCGGCTCTACGATCTCATGCCTGACTTGGAAGCGGCTGCTTGAACGAGTCCGGCGTCTCCATCGACGCGCTGTCTGCTGGCGTGGAAGATGCGGATGCGTCTGATCTGTTTGTTGTCAATTTGGACGGATTCGAGGGGCCGCTGCATCTCCTTTTGGAGCTGGCCCGGCG
>JBCBWQ010000218.1:0-4344 GCA_039817025.1 Pseudomonadota bacterium
TTTTCTGACGCCTTTTTGATGTAGATTACGGCACACGGCCAATGGAACTCACCATAGACTTCATGTCGTGCAGCGTTTTGAGGCTGGTCGAACTCGGAGTTGGCAAAAAAAGCTAAATGGCCCTCTGTCGGACATCCGAGATCGCTCGCGATGGATGAGATTTCTGACAGGTCCAGTTGCGCCAAAAAATGCAAAGGCTGTTTGTTTGGCCCGGTAGGCCAAGACATTTCTTCTGCAAGCCGAGGTAACCCGCCGTACCAAGAGTGAACAGAAGGCCATGCTGAATCTGCAGTGCGTCCGGGCGAAGAAATGAGAGAAATTTGGGCCAGTAGCTCTGTAGTCCTTCTGCAAATGGAAACGAGCCACCAAAGGCCTGAGTTGATACTACTAGTCCACTTTATTGGTGCAAGCGGTCATTCAATCTTAGTGCAGCATCTGGAACTATGGGCTCACAAGGACCATCGGGGTAGATGCAGCATTCCTGATAACGGGCGCGCTCGTGGCCATCACGGACGGCCCAGAGCTGCCGTTCACTGGGGATGCCGGATGCTGTAGTGCGGCCAGTTAAAGCAGCCGTTCGCTGCGACTGAAAATTGCAATTAGGCTACCTGCGAGAGCAGTCGAAACACCGGCATGATTTGACAAAAAAGTCCGGTCGCTCTCTTTACGAAGTTCGGTTTAGTTACGAATGTCGGGTCCGCCACGTCAATCCAGACCGCAAAGCCTTTGCGGCGCAGCGCCTCCCCATGAGGATGATCCTTGTTGAAGCCAGAAGGCACGCGTTTCAGTTCTGGTTCTCCCACGCGGAAACCAGCCGCGCGGAAGTCGGTTGTAAGTTGGATCAGCTCTGCTCCTCTCGGCCCAGCCATAGCGGATCGGAAGGCAACCAGCGCTTCCTTGTCATACTGAAACACGCCGCAACCAAGAGAAAGCTTTTTAGGTGACAGACCAAAGAACCACATTGGCTGTTGGCCCGCTTGTTCCTTCGGCATGAACGCCACGTGGAAGTGCGCATTGTAGGGTGTTTTGTCCTTTGAGAAACGCACATCGCGATGAATCCGGAAAACCTTGCTGTCGTGCTCACAGGCCGAGATATCGCGCAAGGCCAACGACATTGCATCCGCGAATTGCTTGCCTGGCTCCTTCAAGTGAATATCGTAAGTCGCTTTATTCGTCGCAAACCAATCTTTCGTGTTGTTGGTCTTCAGATCGCTCAGGAAGCTCAATGCTTCGGGCGAGAAACTGTCGAATGATGCCATCACATCCTCCATTCAATCCTTGGCGGGCAAGGCCGCAGCGTGTGCAAGGCAAAGCTGCAGCCATCGTTGCAAAGCAGCTTCATCGCAATCGCCTTCATCCACCCGGACAAACCCACCCAGTTTGCGGGTGCCATGTATCACTGCATATGCGGTTGGATCGGCCAGCGACGTTGTCTCTTGCGCTTTGCCCACCCGGAACATGAAGCGTCCGACTCCATCTTTGTGACGCCGCGCACCACTCAGCATGTTGCCATTCAAAAAGAAGCAGGTCCCGCCCATCATCCGTTTTTCAGAGATACCCACATGCGCGGCCAATGCATCACGCATGCGGGCAGTCAGGGCCTCATCCACTGGCATCAGATAGCAGTGCCGAGCTGCCAGAGGATCGCGAGGGCAAGGACCAGCATTGTCGCATTTGTAAGCCCTGCGCCAATTGGCCGGCCTTTGCTGTCGGCTGCCGCACGCAACCCGAAGAAGTGGATTATGCGTGCAATAAGCAAGACACCACCACAGATGGCGACAAGCCATGGGGCAGCACCGGCAACCTCGGCCGCTGCGAGGGCCAGAATGGCAAGCGGGACGTATTCGATGAAGTTCCCGTGTGCCCGCATCAGGCGTAGCAGGGCTTCATCATCGCCATGAAGCAACAAAATCCCGGTCTTGGCCCGACGCACACCAACAGAAATTGCCATTGGAATGCTCATCAACACAAATACTGCCGTCACGATGAGCGTGATTTGGGGAAGCTGTTCCATCTGATCCCTCCAGGCTCAAGGCGCCTAAGACGCCATGCTTTCATATGTGATCAGCGCAAAACGCGCGCCTTGCGGATCGGTCAGCGTGGCCATGCGACCCACTCCTGGCATGGCCATCGCCGGTTGAATAACCGTGGCAC
This sequence comes from Pseudomonadota bacterium, assembly GCA_039817025.1. Taxonomy (GTDB): domain Bacteria; phylum Pseudomonadota; class Alphaproteobacteria; order Caulobacterales; family Hyphomonadaceae; genus JANQQC01. Next base: position 2,155 of record JBCBWQ010000218.1, read on the forward strand.
CCTTGGCTTCAGCTTCGGCAACGCTCAGGTCGACGTCCGCCACAGTGAAGTAAATTGTCCAACTGCCGTGGTTTTCGGGCATTGGGGAAAAGCCTCCGATGGCGGTCTCACCGACGACAGCAGCCGAATAGTTCGATCCGTCCTGCATAGGCATATTGTTAATGCTCCAGCCGAGCACGTCCTGGTAAAAGGCTTTGGCCTCGCCCTGATCAGGACCGGAGTGCCCGATCCAGCCGGAATTGCCGATCGTGGTCATTTCAAGAATACTCATGTGTCTCTCCCTTGGTTCCGCCCGCCACATGCGGGTCTGAACCAAGGACGCATGAGAAGGTGTCTTCCCTACAATCCCCGCAATTCTTTTTCGCTGGCCGCGATTTTGTCATTGACTGCAACGCGCTCTGGCGTGGTTGGGGAAAGAGTCAGCACAGTTTCGAATGCCGCGATGGCCGCTTGATGATGACCCGCCTCTTGCAGCAGGCCGCCACGCATTGCGTGAAACCAGCGGTAGGTTGACAGGTCGGCGGCCAGTTCTTCCATCGCATTTAGGGCATGGCCCGGTCCGTGCAGCTTGGCCTGCGCTGCAATCTGATTGAGCCGGACGACAGGCGTAGGTTGGAGTGCATAGAGCGCCGCATAGTGGCTTTCGATAAGCTCCCAATCGGTCTCAGATTGAGAGGCCGCGCGGGCATGGGCCGCCGCAATCGCAGCCTGAATGATATAAACGCCGCAATGCCCGATCCGTTCGGCCTTTTGTAAGAGGACGATCGCTTCTGCGATCTCATCGCCGTCCCACAGACTGCGATCTTGATCGTCGAGCGCTACAAGTTTGCCATCTTCGTCCATCCGTGCGTGCCGCCGCGCGTGCTGCAACAGGAGCAGCGCGAGCAATGCCACTTGTTCCCCCATTGCCGGGAACAGCGCGACCAAGAGGCGGGCAAGACGGATTGCTTCTTTGCACAAGGTCAGCTTCATCTGGTCAGGCCCAGCTGAAGTCGACCAGCCTTCACTGAACATCAGATAGATCATCAGGGACACTTCGCCTAAGCGCGCGCCACGCTCCTTCGGACTGGGCGTTTCAAAGGCTACAGGATTACTTGCGATCTTCTTCTTTGCACGGGTGATCCGCTGCTCCATTGTCTTGGACTTCACAAGAAAGCCACTGGCGATCTCTTCCACGCTCAACCCGACCACCACGCGCAATGCGATGGCGATTTGATCACGCCGATCGAGTTCGGGGTGGCAGCAGATGAACAAGAGCCGAAGGACGTCATCGCGCATCTCGTCTGGATCAGGTGTTTCGGCAGGCACCGGCTGAAACTCCTCCGTGTGACGTGAGAGGATTGCTGCCTGGCGTTTTGACTTACGGAAGTTGTCGAGGCCTGCGTTCCGGGCCGTCGTCAGAAGCCAGGCCAATGGATCGCGTGGCGCACCGTTGATAGGCCAGGCGGTCAAAGCCTTGAGGCAGGCATCGGCAAATGCTTCTTCCGCAGTGTCGATATCGCGAAACACACGCGTCAGGGCAGCGATCGCGCGCGGACGGTGTTGGGCAATAGTGGCTTCCAGCCAGTCCGACATGCTCTATTCCGATGAAATGGCTCCCCCAGCCCAGGCAACAGGCCGCACCTCAAGCCGCGCAATGGGGGAGGATATCATCTTGGCATACTCCAGCGCCTCATCAAGGTCTTTGAAGCCAGCAGCGTAAAAGCCCAGAAAGTTCTCCTTGGTATCAGCAAAAGGTCCATCGGTAATAAGGGGTGCTGCACCTTCGCTCTTGGCAGGCTCAACCATCACGGCAGAGGTCGGCGGCATCAGTTTCATGGTCACAAACTCACCTCTGGCCTTGAGTGCCTCTTGTAAAGCACCGTGACCCGACATGACCTCGTCTTGACGCTCCTTGGGCAGCGCCTCAAAGACACCCGGTTCCCCATAAATTGTAATTGCATAGATCATCTGATCGCCTCCGCAGGATTATCACATGCTGCAAGGACGCGCGAAGACTTGCAAATCCGACACGGCCCATACGAGACATTCGGCACCGATCTGGCTTTCTGCAGTCGCGCCCGCAAAGCCGCCATTCGCTGCTGAAGCGCAATCTTAGAACGGTCAAACTCACAGTCGGCGGGACAAGGACGAAGCCGCTGCCGCGGCAGGGGTGCTTGTGGTGAGGGCGGCGCGATGATCTGAGCGCCG
>JBCBWQ010000219.1:0-4317 GCA_039817025.1 Pseudomonadota bacterium
CCGCCGTTAGAGCGCTGAGCCGCAAGCAAGGTGAACTTGGGCTTTGGCTCGCTGGAGCGTGGATGGGCCATGGCTTTCATGAAGACGGCTTGAAGTCTGGACTCTCGGCTGCGTTGTCGCTGGGCGGCTCCGTTCCTTGGAGCCCTGAAGGGCTTTCTATTATCGACGCGCCTTTGCAAGAGACTCTGAAACCGATGGATTCCGCACTATCGTCGTGAATATGGTTCCTGCACTTTCCATTCTCGACGGCCGTACGACCCATTCGCGACGTATCCCGTTTGAGCAATCGTTTAGCTATAAAATTTTCATGATCGAAGTAGACATCGATCGTCTGCCTGAGGCGGACCAAGTGAGTTCTGTTTTCTCTGTCGATCGGCCAAACTTGTTTTCATTTCACCAGAAGGACCATGGAGATCGAAGCGGCGAACATCTTCGTCCTTGGGCGGAAGAGGTGTTTGCAGGTGCTGGTGTCAATATTTCGGGCTGTAGCGTCCGGCTCGCCAGTTTTCCTCGACATCTGTTCTACAAGTTTGCACCGATTTCGCTCTGGACCGCTTTCGACTCCGCCGGCGCGCCCGTCGGCGTGATTTATGAGGTCAACAATACCTTTGGAGATAGTCATAGCTACGTGGCCGAAATCGGCATGGGCACGTCTACTCATGAAGCGGACAAATCCTTGTACGTATCTCCGTTCTTCGATGTTTCCGGCCGATACTGTTTTAAGTATCACCCCACTGAACACAGGCTCGACCTAGTTGTTACAACCGTCGAAAACGGCGTCGTTTCCCATGTGGCGAATATTGCTTCGCAGCGACGCTTGGCGACCACGAACGCATTCCTGGCAGCATCAGTCAGACGCCCGGCAAACACGCTCGGCGTGACTGCGGGTATCCACTTTGAAGCGCTGAAACTCTGGCTGAAAGGCGCAGGCTATCGATCCCGCCCTGAAGCACCAAAGCGGTCGCACACAGTTGCAGAGCGACCCATCACCGAAAAACACTCCGTTGGAGACACGATATGACCACTGTCATTCAAGCCGATGCGCATACCATCCGATCAATGAAGGACACGCCGGCTAGTTTCCGGCTGGCTGCTCTGGCCGTTCTAAGGGCGCGGCGTGGTCGAATACGCTTTCACTTGCCGAACGGGACATCCCTCCAATTTGATCATGGCGTCGACGGGCCTGATGCCGTCGTCCACGTCCACGACTACAGAATGGCAAAGCGAGCGATGGCAGGCGGCGATGTTGGATTCGCTGAAAGCTACATGGATGGAGAATGGTCCACCCCAGACCTGACGTCGGTTTTGCAGTTCTTTTCTGCGAACTTCGAAGCAGCTGGAAAGCTTGCCGTGGGTGGCGCCTTGGTTCGGAGCGTCAACATGTTCCGCCATTTGTTCAACAAAAACAGCAAATCCGGGTCTCGCCGCAACATCGCCGCGCACTACGACCTCGGAAACGCATTCTATGGCCTCTGGCTTGATCCGAGTATGACCTACTCATCTGCGCTCTTCGATAGCCCCAATCAGTCGTTGGAACAGGCACAGGCATCGAAGTATGCCGGAATATGTGATCGACTGGGAGCTGGACCTGATAGCGCCATCCTGGAGATCGGCTGTGGATGGGGTGGATTTGCGGAGTACGCGGCGGCAACACACGGATCCAAAGTGACGTGCCTTACAATTTCGCCGTCACAGCACGATTACGCAAAGGAGCGTATCTTCAACGCCGGACTATCAGAGCGCGTCGACATTCGGTTGCAGGACTACCGTGACCACAATGGCAAGTATGATGGCGTCGCGTCCATTGAAATGTTTGAAGCGGTCGGTGAATCCTATTGGCCAAGCTACTTTGATAAAGTCACAACGGCACTCAAAAGCGGTGGCCGCGCGGCACTCCAAATCATCACGATCGATGATGCTTTGTTCCCGCGCTATCGCAAACGCGCTGACTTCATTCAGCGCTACATTTTTCCTGGGGGTATGTTGCCGAGCGAAGCCGCTCTGAAGGAACAGTGCAACGCCGCCGGGCTGAGATATGACGGTGCGCATTACTTCGGTCAGGACTACGCGAGAACCTGCGCAGACTGGGCTCGTGCGTTCAATGATAAGTGGGATGATATCGAGCCGCTTGGGTTCGACGTGGCTTTCAAACGCATGTGGAACTTTTACCTGAGCTATTGTGAGGCCGGCTTCACGGATGGCCGGATCAATGTCGGCCAGTTTCAGCTCGCCAAGGCTTAGTTAAGTTCGTTCAGGAAGCTTGCTGCTTCTTCTCGTATTTGAGCTATGTCGTCAGGATCTCGCTTGTCGAGATTTCCGTAGATCAAGCCCATCCGCGGATTGCTACGAAGTTTGCCTTCGTTGCGCGCGATAAAGTCCCAGTACAGAAGATTAAACGGGCATGCCCCCTCACCCATCTTCTGCTTCACGTCATAGGAGCAGCCCGAGCAGTAATCCGACATCTTTTTTATGTACGAGCCGCTCGCTGCGTACGGCTTTGACGCCATAACGCCGCCATCCGCATAAATCGCCATGCCGTGTGTATTGGGAAGCTCCACCCATTCATAGGCATCTGCATAGACGCTGAGATACCAGTCGTTGATTTCATCAGGAGAGATACCTGCGAGCAAAGCAAAGTTTCCGGTTACCATCAGTCGCTGGATATGGTGCGCGTAGGCGTATTTCTTCGTTTGGCCAATGGCCTGCGCCATGCACACCATGTCTGTTTCGCCGGTCCAATAGAACTCCGGAAGCGGACGGTCCGCATCGAGCGCGTTCGTTTCTTTATAGTCGGGCATTTTAAGCCAATACAGCCCGCGGACGTATTCGCGCCATCCCAGGACCTGCCGGATGAACCCTTCGACTGCGTTTATCGGTGCTTTGCCGTTCTCATACGATCGCTCCGCCCGCCTGCAGACGTTGAGCGGGTCGAGGAGACCGCAATTCAGGTACATGGATATCAGGCTATGCCACATCCATGGCTCGTCCTTGGCCATTGCATCTTGATAGTCACCGAAGCCCGGTAGAATATCGTTGATAAAGTGGTCGAAGCAGTCTTCAGCACCACTCTTAGTTGTTGCGAAGAAGAACGGATCCAGGTCTCCGAAATGATCGGAAAAGCAGGCTTCGACATCATCTATTGCTGCACGTGTTGTCGCATCAGGTTCAGGAAGGAAACGCTCCGGCGTCAATTTTGACTTCGGCAAACTCTTGCGATTGGCCTGGTCATAATTCCACTCTCCCCCTTCCGGCTCAGCGTCCGAATTGACAAGAATGCCTGTGGACTTGCGCATGTCGCGATAGAAGTACTCCATGCGGAGTTGTTTTCTGCCTTCTGCCCAATCGGCGAAATCATCCAGTGAAGCGATAAAGCGCGTATCTTCTCTCAGTTCGACAGAAACGTTGAGCGTTTCGGACCAAGACTGCATTTGCGACAGCAGCCGAAATTCGCCCGGCTTGGTTATGATCAATCGGTCAAAGCCTGAACTTTCGATCACTCGCTTGCAGGCCTCTTCGATCGACGCCGGTCCATCGTCATCGGTGATCTTGAAATACTGTACCGTCCAGCCCGTTTCTTCCAGCGCCTTTGCATGGTGGCGCATCGCAGCGAACAGAAACGCGATTTTCTTTTTGTGGTGCTTAACGTATGTCGCCTCGTCCCGGACTTCAGCCATGACAATCACGTCGGACTCGGGATCGCCATCATCGAGGGCTGAGAGTGTTTCGCTCAGCTGGTCGCCGAGCACCAGTCTTACTGTTCCCATCAGTCGTAGAGGTCGCGGAGGCGATATTCGATGGTTTGGCCGCGAGCCTCAAAAGCGAGTTTCAGCCAACGTCCCTGATCGTCGTACCAAAGCTCAACGTCGATGTCTGAATCGAGCAAATACTTGGTTGTTTCGATTTCAGCACCGCCGATATCGAGTGTCTCGGTGCCGAGCGTTTCAACGGTAAACTCGATGATTTCGCCATTTTCGGTCGACAGCATACGCTCGCCCGAAATCTCTCGGATGTTCCAATGACTGGAAGGGATGATATCGGATGGGGCGTCTCCTGAGTATGCCGTCCCATCGACGACCAATGACCCATCCTTCAAAGTCGCTTCGACCGTTTCTTCGTCGCCGTTCTCAACAAGACGTCCGGTCAGAGCCACCAAGGCGTTATCACGCCAGGTTTCTTCTGATGACAGTTCGTATTTGAACACTGTAATCGGCCCAAAACCGGCTCGAAGAGAGACATTCGTTTTGGCGATAACCGTCCCGTCATCGGAAACGTCAAAGCTTATGACGTGCTCACCAAACGGCTTTCCCTTGCGAAGAA
>JBCBWQ010000021.1:0-19988 GCA_039817025.1 Pseudomonadota bacterium
CGATACTGTAGGGCCGCAGCAAGGAGGCCCTACAGTATCGCGAAGACGGCTCATGCCCGGCGCTGCCGCAATCGTCCCAGACCTTTGCCCTGCAACGCCTCGATGGCTCGTCGGGAACGGTCGCAACGACGGCCATCACGCCGCCTGAAGCGGTCCTGCGGACCAATCGCGATATGCGCCTGCCGCAATAGGAGGAAGAATGTTTCGTGCGAGCGTTATTGCGGCATGTCTGTGCATCGGAGCCTGTCAGGTGAGTGGCACGGGGCCGGTTCCGGCGCACATGGCTGATACGAGCGAAGCGTCCATGGAGGCGCTTAAAGCCGGACTGGCCCAAGCCATGGGCACGGCACGCGTTACACTCGGAGCCAGTGATCTTGAGGGCTCCTCGACGGTCGCCGTTCTGCCCGCAAAACCAACGTCTCTGGAGGGCCGCAGCCCGGCTGTGCCGATCCTGTTCGATTTGATGATGGACGACACAGGCTGCATGGCCATCCGCCAGGATACGGGCGAGACCCACACCCTGCCCGGCCTTCGCTGCGTGCCGGCCTAGTCGTCGCGCGTGATCCGCGCCTTGCCGCGGCCAAGCGCCAGAGCCTTGATTGCACCGCGGAAGGTTCGGACCTCCTGTTCGGTCCATCCACCGCGCACGAAGGCATTGCGCAGATTGATCTTCATGAGATCGGTTTTCTCGGGCGGATAGAAGAAACCCGCGCGCGCGAGCTCGACCTCGAAATGCTCGAACATGCGCACGAGATCCTCACGGCTGGCGGGCACGCCCTCTCCGTCCCCTGACCCTTCGAACCGGCCACCCCGTCCCTGCGCATCGCCCCAGGCGTGGCAAAAGACACCAACAGCCTGAGCAAGGTTCAGAGACGCGAAATCAGGATTGACCGGATAGGTCAGGATCGCATTGGCGAGCGCGACGTCAGCATTTGCGAGCCCCGATTTCTCGCCACCAAACAGCACGCCGGCCTGTTGAGGCAGCGCAGCAATGGCTTCCGATGGACCATAGACCGGTTTTTCCATTCCCCTGGGACGGGCGGTCGTCGCCAACAGGAAAGATAGGTCAGCGGCAGCAGCAGCGACGGTTTCAAAGACTTGCGCCGTCACGCCCGCCTCCCAGGCCCCTGCCGCCATGGCCTCGGCGGCGGGATTGGGCCAGCCGTCGCGCGGGGCGACGAGGCGCATGTCTGTCAGCCCGAAATTCAGCATCACGCGCGCTGCTGCGCCGATGTTCTCGCCAAGCTGTGGTTCGACAAGGATGATTGCTGGCTGCGTCATTCGCCCGTCCGGGATGCCATTTCCCGCAGCCGCATCGGCATGGCGTCTATGAGTGGGAAAAGGGTGTCGGTCCCGACCGCTGTGGCCCAGCGCCCCTTCACGCCGCCATCCTTACCGATCAGAAGGACTTGTGGCGCGGTGCCACTACACCCCTCTAGCGCCATCAGCGACCCATCGCTCTCGACGCTGCACATCGCAGCCTTTTCCCAGGTCACCGATCGCGGCGAGGCAATCACGACAGACAGGTCCCGCTCAGCATACCCTTCGGCCTCAACAAGCTTTTGTTGGTGCCAGGCCAGAGTGGCCGGGTCCTGCCCGCAGACCACCAGAAGACGGTCGCTCCAGCGCGCTTTTTCAAGCACGCTGTCGGCAGCAGCCGGGCTCGTGAGAGCCAAACCTGCGAGGATGAAGGCGAGCGCTGATTTCATGGCTCAATCTGTTCCTTTTTGACGCCGCGCGGGGCTCTGCTATAGCCGCCACAGCTAACGCACGTACGAAGGACTTCAAACATGGCGAAGATCAAGGTCGAAAACCCCATCGTGGAGATGGATGGCGACGAGATGACCCGGATCATCTGGCAAATGATCAAGGACCAGCTGATCCACCCCTACCTCGATGTGGACCTGAAATATTTCGACCTGGGTATCGAGGCGCGTGATGCGACCGATGACCAGATCACCATCGACAGCGCCAATGCCACGAAAGAATACGGCGTCGCCGTAAAGTGCGCGACCATCACGCCCGACGAGCAGCGTGTCGAAGAGTTTGGCCTGAAGAAGATGTGGAAGTCGCCGAACGGCACGATCCGCAACATCTTGGGCGGCGTCGTTTTCCGCGAGCCAATCGTGATTTCAAACGTGCCGCGCCTCGTTCCGGGCTGGACCCAGCCGGTGGTGATCGGTCGTCACGCGTTTGGTGACCAGTACCGCGCCACAGACATGCTGATCCCCGGCAAAGGCAAGCTGACCATGCGCTGGGAAGCCGAAGACGGCTCTGACAGCTTCGAGCATGAGATTTTTGATTTCCCGGATGCCGGCATCGCCATGGGCATGTACAATCTGGACCAGTCGATCCGCGACTTTGCCTATGCGAGCTTCAACTTTGGCCTGCAGCGCCAATGGCCCGTCTACATGTCGACCAAGAACACCATCATGAAAAAGTATGATGGCCGCTTCAAAGACATCTTCCAGGAAATCTACGACGCAGAGTTCAAGGACAAGTTCGCCGAATTCGGCGGCACCTACGAACACCGCCTGATCGACGACATGGTGGCGGCCGCGATGAAGTGGTCCGGCGGCTATGTATGGGCCTGTAAGAACTATGACGGCGACGTGCAGTCTGACACGGTTGCCCAGGGCTATGGCTCGCTTGGACTGATGACATCGGTCCTGATGTCGCCAGATGGCAAGACGGTCGAGGCCGAAGCTGCCCACGGCACCGTGACCCGCCACTACCGCAACCACCAGAAGGGCGAAGCGACCTCGACGAACTCGATCGCCTCAATCTTTGCCTGGACGCGCGGCCTCGGCCACCGGGGCCGCATGGACGGCACCCCTGAAGTCACCAAATTTGCAGAACTCCTGGAATCCACCGTCATCAAGACCGTTGAAGGCGGCCAGATGACCAAGGACCTTGCCCTGCTGATCGGCCCGGACCAGGACTGGTTGACCACAGAGGGCTTCCTGAAAGCCGTTGCCGACAATTTCGAAAACGCGATGGCTGCCAACTAGGAGCCCTCCTCGCTTTTACACTTTGCTCCCGGGCAGCCTGCGCTGTCCGGGAGTTTTGTTTTCGGCCCTGATCCGAAACGATTCGTCATAAATCCGACATGGCCCTTGCCGAGTGCGGCCCCATGCGCTACCTCCCTTTTGCTCATACTGCGCATAAGGGATGTGGAATTCCGGAAAGCGTAGTGTTTTCGATGATTTGCGCGGCAGACCTTGAATGCGCCAATCATCATAACCATATAATGCTCATAGTGAGCAAAAGCCTGCGCCAATGTCGGTACAGGCCTGAATAGGAGGGATGACATGGCCAGACTTATTGATGCAGGCCCCGGCTGCCCCACCCCAACACCGCCGTCTGCGAAGACCGCTGCCGAAGCGCGCGGCCTCGCCTATGATGCTGCAGCGCGGGCCGAAACCGATCACCTTTACCCGCTTGTCGAGGACTTCATTACGCCGCTGGAGTGGCCAGCCATCGCGCCGCTCGTGGCTGCGATCAATCGCCTGAAGGCGGACAAGAACGCAGTGATCCTCGCCCACAACTACATGACACCGGACATTTTCCGACTCGTCGGCGATTTCCGCGGTGACTCCCTACAACTGGCCCGCGAGGCGGCAAATGTGGATGCCGACGTGATTGTACAGGCGGGCGTGCACTTCATGGCAGAAACGTCGAAGATCCTTGCGCCAGAAAAAATGGTGCTGATCCCGGATACGCGCGCCGGCTGCTCGCTTGCGGCTTCGATTACGGCGGAGGATGTGCGCCTGATCAAAGAGAAGTATCCGGAGTATCCGGTGGTGACCTATGTGAACTGCACAGCGGATGTGAAAGCCGAGTGCGATATCACCTGTACGTCCTCGAATGCGGTTCAGGTTGTTGAGTCTGTTGCGAAGGCGTGGGGATCAGACACGGTCATCCTCGTGCCTGACCAGTATCTTGCGAAAAACGTCGCCGCGATGACGGACATTCGTATTCTCACCTGGCCGGGGGCGTGCGAAGTGCACGAACTCTTCAGCGCAGAAGACGTCGACCAGCTCCGCGAGGCGCATCCTGGCGTCATGATCCTGGCCCACCCGGAATGTCCGCCGGACGTGCTTGAAGCGGCTGACTATGCTGGCTCTACGGCTGCGCTCGCGAACTACGTGAAAGACCGCCAGCCCGCGAAAGTCGTGCTGCTGACAGAGTGTTCCATGTCGGACAATGTTGCGTCTGAAAACCCGAACGTCGATTTCGTGCGCCCGTGTAATCTTTGCCCGCACATGAAGCGGATCACGCTGGAGAATATCTACGACTGCCTCGTCGAGATGAAGCACGAAGTGACGATCCCGGAAGACGTCCGCGTGCGTGCAAAAGCGGCCCTCGATGCGATGATGGCACTGCCGAAAATGGCGAAACCGCTCGATTTCGAGGTCGGCAAGGCACCTATGGCTGTTGAACTGGTTTGATGTCGCCTTGAAACGGCCCCCGGGTCGCGTAACGTTAAGCGAGAGTTAGAGGCAAGGAGATCAGCGAGATGCCGCGCGTTATGACAGCTGCAATCGCTGGTGCGGCGTTGGCCCTGATCGCAGGTCCAGCGGCAGCTGATGCTGACCCCGAAGACGTGCTGGGCGCCTGGACCTTCCAGACCCAGCCATACCGGTCTGGCGCGTGCTCGATGAGTGGAACCATGCATCTTAGCCCTGCTCCCGAGGCCGGTGTTTATGGCTGCGAGCTGACCGCCGTCGAGGAATGTGTCGGCTGGGGCCGGTCTGTGGTGGTGCAATCCTGCACGGCGCGGCGCTTTGGAAACCAGGTGTCGGTGCGCTCCGTGATCGAACAAATGCTGGAAAGTAAGTTTGATGAGGATGAACACCCGGGCCTTGGCTATGTGCCGGATAACTTCGCGCTGACCATTCAGGACCCGATGCGCATGTACGGCGCATTGATTTCAGCCGTGTCAGCGCCTGTAGAATTTCGGCGATCCGTGGAGGGCGTATCTTGAAACTTCGCGTTGCTTGCCTGCTCGCTACTTTGATGGCGGCCCCGGCCCTCGCCGATGCGTCGGACGATCCAACGGTGCTTGGCTCCTGGAGCTTTGTAGCCAGCACCTATGATGGCTGTGACTTCACCGGCATCATGCATCTTGGCAGCGGTGAGCGACCAGACATCCATGCCTGCGAACTGACCGCGCGTCAGGCCTGTCCGGATGTGACCTACGTCGTCCGGCAAACCTGCCGCGCACAGCGCTCCGGCGACCAGCTGATCGTCCGCTCTCAGATTGCTGAGTTCCTCGAAGGCGAGCCAACGCCCGGATACTGGCCAGACAACTTCATCCTGACCGTGAAGACCTCGAGCCGTATGATCGGGGCCTTGTTATCCCATGGCTCCCACGCCTCGGAATTTACCCGCCTTGAAGAAGGTGTGTCCTGAGCCATGCGTGTTATTGCCCTCAGTCTGGTTTTAGGCCTCGCTCCCGCCGCCGCAGCGGATATCGCTGGCGCTTGGACGTTTGAGACAAACATCCGCACCAAGGGGTGCTCGATCAATGGGAACATGTCGATCGGCATCGCCGATGCGGCGGGGAAGCGCGATTGCGTGTTCACATCGACCGAGACGTGCGAATGGGATTTGCCCGGCGACGAGGGCACGACGGTGGACCAGTCCTGCCGCGTGATTGAACAGGGCGATTACTACCTGATCACGAGCAAGGTCGAACGCAGCCTCACAGCGGGCTATGACGCCGCCTACTACCTGCCCGACCATTTCACCGTGAAGCCTGTTGCGGCCGACCGGATGGCCGGCCAATGGTATGACCGCAACTACCGCGACAAGGTCACCTTCTGGCGCAATCGCGAAGCGCCCATCTCCTGATGATCGAACCGCTGATCGTTCACCAGTCCGGCCCTGTCCCGGAAGGCTCTGACGTGCTGATCGTGGGTGCGGGCCTTGCGGGATTGTTTCTGGCATTGAAGCTGTCGCCCCGCCCCTGCACGATTGTTTCGCTGGCCCCGATCGGGCGCGCATCATCGTCGGCCTGGGCGCAGGGCGGGCTTGCCGCGGCGCTCGACCCGAAAGACAGCCCGGATGTCCATGCCAGTGACACGATTGCAGCGGGTGCAGGCCTTGTTGATCCGGTTGTGGCCAAACTCATTGCCGAGGACGGAGCGGCGCGCGTGCGCGATCTTGTGGCGCTTGGCGTCCCGTTTGATCGCACGCCGGAGGGCGCGCTGGCCTTGTCGCTTGAGGCGGCGCACAGCCACCCCCGAGTTGCGCGGGTTGCAGGCGACCTTGCCGGACGCGCCATCATGGATGCCTTGGTCGCTGCTGTTTCGGCGGCACCACATGTCACGCTGTTGGAAAATGCCAAAGCGGTTGCGCTCCTGCAGGACGACGGTGGGCGTATTGGTGGCGCCGTCCTGCAGAGCGGCGATCAATTGACCCCCCACCCTGCCCGCGAAACCATTCTGTGTACGGGTGGATCGGGCGGTCTGTTCGAAGTGACGACGAACCCAGCGGAGGCGCGCGGCGACAGCTTGGCGATGGGCTATGCCGCAGGGGCGCTGATTGCCGATGCTGAGTTCGTGCAGTTCCACCCAACAGCCATCGATATCGGCCGAGACCCCGCGCCGCTGGCAACGGAAGCCCTGCGCGGGGAAGGCGCTGTTCTTCGCGATGGATCGGGGCGCGCCTTCATGGGCGACTATCATGAAAAGGGCGAGCTGGCGCCGCGCGACGAAGTCGCCCGCGCCATCCATGCCGAGCGGGCGGCAGGCCGAGGCGCTTTTCTCGATTGCCGCACAGCGATCGGCGATGCCTTCCCAGACCATTTTCCGACCGTGTTCGGCGCGTGTGAGTCGGCTGGCATAGACCCTCGGGAGGTGCCCATCCCGGTTGCGCCAGCCGCGCACTACCATATGGGTGGCATCGTCTCTGATCTTTGGGGCCGTTCGAGCCTGGCCGGACTGTCCGTGTGCGGTGAATGTGCATCGACGGGTGCGCACGGTGCCAATCGGCTCGCCTCGAATTCCCTGCTCGAAGCGGTCGTCTTCGCACACAGGATCGCAGAGCGTCTCCGTGAAGCAAGTTTGAAAGACGCAGGCCAAACTAAAGGATCTGTCGCGCCAGACCTGCCAGCGGAACCGCTCCAAACCTTGCGCCGGGCCATGGCGCTTCATTGCGGTGTCGTTCGCGATGCAGATGGCCTATCGAGCGTCGTCGCACACATTGATGAAGCGACCCGCACATTCGGCCCGGCCCGCGCCCTTATTGCTGCGCGCCTGATCGCAGCGAGCGCGTTGGCCCGCAACGAAAGCCGCGGCGGACACTTCCGGTCTGACGTCAGAGAAACCCGGACAGCTGAACGCCAATTCGTCAGTGCGCCGCACGCGCGCGAGACCGCGACCGTATGAAAGGCCTGATTATGAGCCCGCCTCCACTTCCCGATATCATCCTTGATCCGATTGTCAGGCTCGCCCTGTCCGAAGACCTTGGGCGCGCAGGCGACTTGACGACCGATGCGACCATCACGCCGGACACGCCGCTGGAGGCGGTCATTTCCGCACGCGATGCAGGCCGGCTCGCCGGCCTTGATGCGGCCGCCTATGCGCTAAAGCTGGTCAATCCGAAGGTCAGTTTCATCACCAAGAAAAAGGACGGCGCGTCGCTGTCTGTCGGAGATGATATCGTCGTTCTGTCTGGGCCTGCCCGGTCCATTCTCACCGCGGAACGGGTTATGCTCAACTTCATCGGACGACTATCGGGGATTGCGACGCTGACAGCGAAGTTCTCCGCTGCCGTGGCGCATACGGACACCAAGATTGTCTGCACTCGGAAGACGACTCCCGGCCATCGCGCGGTCGAAAAGCGCGCGGTTCGGTGTGGTGGCGGGACGACCCACCGATACGGCCTCGATGACGCGATCCTGATCAAGGACAATCATATTGCTGCGTGCGGATCGATCTCCGAGGCGCTTAATCGCGCAAAGGCCTATGCCGGCCATCTTCGGATGATCGAAATCGAGGTCGATACGCTGGAGCAGTTGGAAGAAGCCCTGCCCCATGGTCCGCATGCTGTGCTTCTCGACAATATGGACAATGACACGCTCCAAACGGCCGTCGCCATGATTGATGGGACCTGCGCAGCAGAGGCTTCTGGCGGCGTAACGCTGGATACGGTTGCCGGTATCGCGGAAACCGGAGTGGATTTCATTTCGGTTGGCGCGCTGACGCATTCAGCCCCAAACCTTGACGTGGGCCTCGATGTCGCCTGACCTTTCGTAAAAAGGTCATAAGGGAGACTGGGCGACATGGGCGAAGCGCGCGGACGCAAATCAATCTTCATCACTGGCGCTGCTTCGGGCATCGGCGCGGAGACAGCCCGGTACTTCTCGAGGAAGGGCTGGTTCACCGGGCTATACGATGTCGACACGCATGGTTTGGCCCGCTCGGCCGAAGAGATCGGCGCAGACAATTGCCACTCGGCAAAACTGGACGTGCGATCGCGCGACGATTGGGCATCGGCCGTGGCCGCGTTCACCGAGGCGACCGAGGGGGCCATGAATGTGTTGTTCAACAATGCCGGTGTCGGTCGGCACGGCTGGTTCGATGATATCCCCGCACACGACGCTGACTGGATCGTGGATGTGAATATCAAGGGCGTTGTGAACGGGGTCTATGCGGCGCTGCCGCTCCTGAAGCAGACCCGAGGTGCCAGGATCGTTAATACGGCATCGACAGCGGGAATCGTGGGCTCTCCTCAACTGGCGGTGTACTCAGCGACAAAGTTTGCAGTCCGTGGGCTGACGGAGGCGCTGGATGCTGAATTCAGGGATCTGGACATTCGCGTGACGAGCCTGATGCCCTGGTTTATCGACACGCCAATCCTGGACATGCCGAACCGGGAAGGCAGCAATCACAATATGAAAGATGAGATCGAAGCGGCCGGGCAGACCGTGTATCCGGTTTCTATGGCAGCTGAGCGGGCCTGGGATGCCGCACATGGCAAAGACATTCACTACATGGTCGGCAAGGATGCGGAGCGGGCAAAATTCATGACGCGCTGGCTGCCCGGTTTCATGCTTGGACAGGTCAAGAAACGCGTGCCGGAGCGCGGCTAAAGCGTCAGCGCCCTGCCTTAGATTGCATGATCAGGAGCCAGCGTCCGACGATCACTCAGCCGGTAGGCAGGCGGCCATGTGTTCTTTCATCACGCCTGAAATCTCGTTCAACGTATCCGGATCGTCTTGATACATGCTGACGACATGGGCGCATTCGAGGGGGTCGCGGGGTTCGGGCTCCTTGTCGCGCGGCGGGACAGGTATGAACCCGGGCGGGGCGGTCTTGAGGTCTACAAGCCATTTGCGCCATTCCTCATGGAGCATGCTGTGCTTCGGACCGCCGCCGACCGTCGTTTCTCCGCCGGCGGTCTTGGTTTCGCCGGCCTCTGTCTCGGCTTTTTGATTGGGATCGACGCCTTCGGAATCGGTGGCAGGCGCTTTTTCCGTTTCGATCGTTCCCTGGGCCAGCGCCGCCGGGGCGAGCGCGAGCCCCAATACGACCGCCGATGCGCATGCTGCAAACTTCATGGTTCCCTCCTGCATTTTTTCGCGGGGTCCGCTACAGTCCGTTCGACCACGCCACCGAAGATTAATCAGCGATTCAGGGAGGGTCAATTTAGGCCGGAACCTCGGACGGATGGCGAAGCCCTAGGTGTTTTTCACGCGGGCGATGGCAAGGCCATCATGCCCCTTCGCGCCGACTTGCTGGAGGATGATGGCTTCCAGTTGCGGGTGCTCGGCAAGGGCCTGGTTAAACGCAGCTGCGCCGATGGCGGATGCATCCACGCCCTTGGGGGCGAGGACATCGCCTTCGCGGACCACATTATCAGCGAGGATCAGGCCGCCCGGGCGAACGAGGCGTACCGCCTGGCTCAAATAGGCGGGATAGGAATCCTTATTGGCGTCGAGAAACATCACGTCGATTGGCCCGCTGAGCGTTTTCAGGACGTCCAGCGCACGGCCCTCCACAATCTCGCAGGTTTCCGACAAGCCGGCCTCAGCGATGCTTTCGCGGGCAATGGCGGCGTGATCTGGATTAAGTTCTATCGATGTGAGCGATCCACCTGCACCCAATGCACGGCCAAGCCAGATCGTTGAGTAACCCCCAAGCGCCCCAAGTTCCACAACACGCTTCGCGCCAATCATTTTTGCAAGCAAGTAGATGAGTTTGCCTTGTCCGGGGGAGACGGCATGGGGCGGCAGTCCAGCCGCGTCAGCACGCACTAACGCAGCAGCGAGCGCCGGATCGTCCGGTACGAACAAGCTGTTAATGTAATCGTCTACGGCTTCGAAGACGCCAGCCATCGCAAATCAGGGCGCCGGAGAGAGCGCTGTCGTCGTTGCCGGCGCTGGTGCGTTGGCCGTCGTGACGATTGCGCGGCGGGCATCGCGCGCCTTGCGCTCAGCCACAGCATTGCGAACCCTTGCCCATTCGCCGCCTTGAGGGAAGCGATAGAATATGT
Organism: Pseudomonadota bacterium; assembly: GCA_039817025.1. GTDB lineage: Bacteria > Pseudomonadota > Alphaproteobacteria > Caulobacterales > Hyphomonadaceae > JANQQC01. The sequence continues at coordinate 10,504 of JBCBWQ010000021.1, forward strand.
GCGCGCCAATCTTGTTGGTGCGGATCAGGCCAGAGTTCCAAACGGGATCAACGTAGGTGGCGTGATAGTGCGTTGCAGCACCGGTCCGGCGCTCGTGAACGTCCATGAGGACGTGGGCGGCGACGGATTGTGCTTTTTCCCAGCGCCATCCGCGCGGCTTCACAGCCATGGCACCGTCGCACGTGAAGGTGAACTGGCATCCCGTCGTGCGGGTCGCCCCCTGGTAGACGACTTCGCAGATGGAATTCGGATAGCGGTGATCGCGGACGCGGTTCGCAATCACTTCCGCCACAGCAAGCTGTCCGGATACGCTTTCGGAGCGGGCTTCGTAATAGACCGCTTCGGCGAGGCATTTGTGTTCGGCACTGATCGTCTCGGCGCGATCAAGGTGGCGGCTTTCGAAACTTGTGATCGATGCGAGGGCAACGCCGTCGCGATCCCGCATTGTATAGCGGCTCAGCGCGGCATTGGGATCGCGCTTGAGGGAGTATTCGACATTGACGAGCCATGGGTGCTCAAGGAGCTTCGGCGCATGGCTTTCGTCGCGTACCGTCTGTCCGGCATCCTCAGTCTCAGCAAAACGCAAGGCTGCGTCGCGGCGCATGGCTTCATCGCGCTTTGTATCATAGCTGACCGAGACAACGGGCATAGTCACAGAGACCGCTGCCGCACATGCAGCAACGCCAACGCCCCGCAGGACGATTTGCCTTTGTTCTGTATCGCTCATCAACATCCACCAACGCCGAACGCGCGACACTTGCGCCTTCAGACCGTTAAGAATGCGACCGCGGCCTTTCTCAAAGGTTAACATCACCCAGTCCCAACACAGCCAGCGTTTACGTACTGGCTCGGTTAGAGATGCCTGCCGGAACACTTTCGGAACCGCTCACTCATCTCTGGTTCAATGACGCATATGCGCCTCGACGCTTCCTTCGCAAGAAATCGGCCAGACTGCCGCGTCGCTTTTTTATGACGGGAAATCAGTTGGTTGGACTTAAACTTTAGAAAGTCCGAGCTATGCTGTGCTGCAACATACTGACTCTTGGGGCGTTTTTTGAAACGCAGCCTGCAACATTACGGCAAGTTCATCGGGGATGCTGTTGCGGTTTTGCAACAGTGTTAACGCTTTGGGATTTTTAACAGGTCTGCCGCAGCTCAGCTGTCATTAAGCGCTGCATGCGCGGCGGCGAGACGCGCGATGGGCACCCGGTAAGGCGAACACGACACATAATCGAGGCCAAGCCCGTGGCAGAAGGCGACGGATGCCGGATCCCCGCCATGCTCGCCGCAAATGCCGAGTTTCAAACCGGGACGGCTTGAGCGCCCGCGCTCGGCACCGAGTTTGACCAGTTCGCCAACCCCATCCTGATCGATGGTGACGAAGGGGTCTTTCGGGTAGATGCCCTTGTCTTCATAGATCTTGAGGAACCGGCCAGCATCGTCGCGGGATATACCCAGCGTGGTTTGGGTGAGGTCATTCGTACCAAAAGAAAAGAATGCGGCGGACTCGGCAATCTCTCCTGCACGAAGCGCTGCGCGTGGAAGCTCGATCATCGTGCCGACGAGATAATCCAGCGTCTCGCCAGTCTGTGCAAACACGGCCTTGGCGGCGGCATCGACAACGTCTTTGAGAATATCGAGCTCTCGTTTGGTTGCCACAAGCGGGATCATCACTTCGGGCACAGGCTTGCGGCCGGACTCTTTAGCGATGGCGACGGCCGCTTCGAAAATCGCGCGCGCCTGTATTTCGTAGATTTCCGGATAGGTCACACCGAGCCGGCAACCGCGGTGACCCAGCATCGGATTGCTTTCATGCAGCTCGGCCGCGCGGCGTTTGAGCATCTCTGCGTCAAGACCAGAGGCCGCAGCGACATCGGCGAAATCCTCACCCGTATGCGGCATGAACTCGTGGAGCGGCGGATCCAGGAGACGGATCGTGCAGGGCTTGTCCTCCATGATGCGGAAGATGGCCTCAAAGTCCGATCGCTGCATCGGTAGCAGCTTGTCCAGCGCCGCCCGGCGTCCCGCTTCATCCTCGGCGAGGATCATCGCGCGGACTGTCGGAATGCGATCTGCATCAAAGAACATATGCTCAGTGCGGCACAGCCCGATCCCTTCAGCGCCGAAATCAACAGCTGTCTGGACGTCCACAGGCGTTTCAGCATTGCAGCGGACTTTGAGCGTGCGGGCTGCATCAGCCCAGACCATGAGCTTGCCGAAGTCGCCCGACAGGTCCGGCTGGATCATTTTCACGGCGCCGGCGAGCACTTCTCCAGCAGCGCCATCGACCGTGATGATGTCGCCTTCCTTGAATTCACGGCCCATGACCCGGAACACACCGGCAGCACCGTCAATCTGGAGCTGTCCTGCCCCGCAGACACAGGGCCGGCCCATGCCGCGCGCCACCACAGCGGCGTGCGAGGTCATCCCGCCGCGGGCCGTGACGATTGCGCGGGCCGCGTGCATGCCATGGATATCTTCAGGGCTGGTCTCGACACGAACAAGGATCACATCCTCACCGCGCTCAGCCATGTATGCGGCCTTGTCTGAATCAAAGACCACTTTACCAACAGCAGCACCAGGGCTTGCGGGCAGACCTTTGACGACAAGGTCCCTCTCGGCATCCTCGGCGATGGTTGGGTGCAGGAGTTGGTCGAGCTGGCCCGGCTCAAGGCGTAGCACCGCCTCGTTCTCGGTGATCAATCCATCGGCAGCCATGTCGACGGCAATTTTCAGGGCAGCGGCCGCGGTGCGTTTACCGTTGCGGGTCTGGAGCATGTAGAGACGATTGTCCTCGACGGTGAATTCGAGGTCCTGCATGTCTTTGTAGTGGGCTTCCAGCGTATTCGCGACGTCAACCAGCTCCTTGTAGACGGCAGGCATGGCGTCTTCGAGCGGCGTTTCTTCGGATTTCACCGATGCACCATGGGCACGCGAGATCGGTGCAGGCGTGCGAATGCCAGCGACCACGTCTTCGCCCTGCGCGTTCACAAGGAACTCGCCATAGAAGACGTTTTCTCCGGTTGATGGATTGCGCGTGAACGCCACGCCCGTGGCCGAGGTCTCGCCCATATTGCCGAACACCATCGCCTGTACATTGACGGCTGTACCCCACTCCTGGGGGATGTCGTTGAGCTTGCGGTAGAGGATCGCCCGGTCATTCATCCATGAACCGAAGACAGCGGAGATGGCACCCCATAGCTGCTCCTTCGGATCATCCGGGAACGGCTTGCCGAGCTTCTTCTGAACGGCGTCCTTGTACTGAACGATGACCGCCTTCCAGTCGTCAGCGGTCATGTCAGTGTCCAGATTGTATTCCTCGCGCTCTTTGTAGTCGTCGAGGATGTATTCGAACGTGTCATGTCCAATACCGAGGACGACGTTGGAATACATCTGGATAAAGCGTCGGTAGCTATCATAGGCGAAGCGCTCACCGGCCTTGGCGGCGAGGCCCTGCACGGCGGTTTCATTGAGGCCGAGGTTGAGGACCGTATCCATCATGCCCGGCATCGAGGCGCGGGCACCGGAGCGGACGGAGACCAGGAGCGGGTTTTCCGAATCACCAAAGGCCTTTCCGGTTTGCTGCTCCAGCGTTGTGAGAGCGGCTTGGACCTGTGCATCGAGCGTTGTGGGATAATTGCGCTCAAGCTCGTAATAGGCGGTGCAAACGGCTGTAGTGATCGTGAAGCCCGGCGGCACCGGCAGGCCCAGCTTGGCCATCTCAGCGAGGTTTGCGCCCTTGCCGCCCAGCAGGTTTTTCATGGAGGCGTCGCCATCGGCAGAGCCACCCCCAAAGGCGTAAACCCATTGTTCGTCGTCAAGCTTCAAGGCGGCGTCTGCCATGGGGAACCCCTACTTTTCGATGCGTGAGAAATCCGCGACGGCGTGCAGGGCGTCACGGATGCCGGCCAAGATCAAGAGCCGTCTCTGCCTGACAGCGCGGTCATCATCATTTACCTGTACCTGGTCGAAAAAGGCGTCGACGGGGGCGCGGAGCGATGCAAGCGCAGACATGGCGGTTTCGAACTCTTCTTCCTGAAGCGCGGCACCGGCTTTGGTCCGCGCGTTAAGGATAGCGGTGTGCAAATCCCGTTCCGCTTTTTCGGTCAGCGCGCTGGCATCGACCGAAGCGAAATCGGTGTACTGCGTGTCGTCTTTTTTCTCTTCGGCGCGCAGGATGTTGGCAGCGCGGGTGTAGCCCGCCTGGAGCGCCGCGCCGTCTTCGGTGTCGAGGAACGCGCCGAGGGCTTTCACGCGCTTGACGATCAAGACGAGGTCGTCCTCGCCGAGGGCGAAGACGGCATCGATCAGGTCATGGCGTTCGCCCTCGTCGCGCAGGACTTGTTTGAGGCGACCAACAAAGAACGCGAGGAGGTCAAGGAGCTTTTCGCGAAAGATCTCATCATTTGCTAAACCTTCCAGCAGCTCATTGACGCGAACATCATCAGAATTGGCCTCAGCGCTCACACCAGATTGCGAAGCGCTTGGGTAGTTGCGCTTGCCCCAAAGGGGCTGACTGTCCTTTAGCTTGGCAGTGATTGCTGATAATTCGTCCGCAGACTGCTGCAACTTTTGAGTCTCAAGCCTTACACTTAGGACAACGAGCTGCAGCCCTGCCGTTTTTGCCAAAGAGAATCTAACCGCATTCTGCAAAATGATACGCACAACGCCCAAGGCGGCCCTGCGTAATGCGAACGGGTCTTTCGAGCCCGTCGGCTTCTCGTCGATCGCCCAGAAGCCGACGAGGGTGTCGAGCTTGTCGGCGAGGGCGACGGCGATGCTGACCGGATCGGACGGAACCGCGTCGGACGGTCCCTGCGGCTTGTAATGATCACGGATGGCGTCGGCGATTTTGCGGACTTGAGCTTCAGTGTACCCGCTCGCCCAGTTGTGAACTGGCTGGATTTCCGAAGTATCTTTAGCTGATAGGATGCCAACAACTTGGTTATCCGTCACAACCCCCGCTTCGAAACCCGCCTCAAGCGCATAATACCGCCCCATGACGCCTTGTAGCTCGGGGAATTCGTAGACCATCTCGGAGACGAGATCGGCCTTCGCGAGGCGCGCGGCCCGCTCGGCAAGGTCCGGATCGGCCCCCACCTTCGGCGCAAGCTCGCGCGCCAGCGCCGCAACCCGCTCCACCTTGTCTGCAATCGTGCCGAGCTCTTTCTTGAAATCGATCTTTCCAAGATCGTCACGCATGGCGTCGAGCCCGCGCGCCTTGTCGTTCTCCCAGAAGAAGCGCCCATCTTCGAGTCGCGCGGAGAGCACTTTTGCATTGCCCGCCGCAATCGTCTCACCCCCGTCCGCCGCCTCGATATTGGCGACGGTGATGAAGCGCGGGGCGAGATCGCCGGTCTTGGGATCGCGCACGGCGAAGTACTTCTGGTGTGTGCGCATGGAGAGACGGATCACCTCAGGCGGCAGCCCCAGGAACGCCGGATCCATCTCGCCCAAGACCACGACAGGCCATTCGGCGAGCCCTGTGACTTCTTCGAGCAGACCCTCATCGGGGACCAACTCCAGCTTGGCCGTCTTACAGGCCGCCTCGGCCTGTTTAAGGATCAGCGCTTTGCGGTCCTCGCGCTTCAGCCGGACATGGCCTTCGCCCTCAAGCTGCGCCTCGTAATCGGACCAGCCCGTCACCGTGAATGGCCCGCGCCCATGGACGCGGTGGCCTTCGGTCTCGTTACCGCTCTGGATGCTGTCCACGTTGAACGCAACCGTCTTGCCGTCCAGAACGCACAGAATTCGCTGCAGCGGCCGCACCCAGCGCAGCTCGCCTGTGCCTGAGCGCATCGACTTTGGCCAGTGGAAGCCGCGGATGATCTCCGGCACCGCCTCTGCAATGATGTCGCCAGCATCCCGGCCCGGCGTCTCGATGATTGCTGCGTAGACCTGCCCCTTTTTGGGATCGTCGACAATCTCAGCGTCTTCGATGGAGGCGAGACCCGCCCCGCGCAGGAATCCGGCCACGGCCTTCTCGGGCGCACCAACCTTGGGGCCCGTGCGCGTCTCGCGAACATCCTCAGAGCGGGCATCGAGGCCATCGACAACGACCGTGAGCCGGCGCGGGCCGGAACAGGCGAACGCACCGTCAAAGCTAAGCCCCGCCGCCTTCAACCGCTCGGTCAGCGCCTTTAGCAGGTCGCTTTCCGCACGCGCCTGCATGCGGGCGGGGATTTCTTCGGAGAAGAGTTCAAGGAGAAGCTGGGGCATGGGGCGCGGGAAATCGCATCAGATAGGAGTTGCGCGGGGCATAGCGCGCGCCGGACCATTTGCAAATGCGCAGGCCGGCCTAGAGGCCGTTGTGACTGCCATCGCACAAGGGGGATTTTGCTGTTCGTTTGCAGGCGCAGAAGAAGACCTTCCCGGTTTTCGGCGATTCCCAGCCTTCGGGCGTAAAGTCGGTGCCTTTGTGAGAGCCATCGCAAAAAGGCTGGTTTTGGGAGAGGCCACAGGCGCACCACCAGTACATCTTGCCTTCTTCAACCTCGACAGGGATCGGCTCCTTGCCGGCAATATTGGGCTGGTCCGTCATGGCGTAGGCTCCTCGTGATAAATCGCTCTCAAATTGTCGACATTGGCGTTCGGCGCGAGATCGAGCATCGCGCGGGATGTATAGGCCCCTCGTAAACGCTCTCCGTCGATATACGCCCAGTCAACGATGTCTGCCTCGCTGAATTCGATCGTGTCCCCCGTGCGGAACTGCTCGTGACCACCTTGGAGATAAACAGCGCCGCGCCAGAGTTCCTCTCCGGCGGGTTGGAGATATTCAACCCAGACATAGTCGCGCTCATAAGCATCACTTGGCTCGGCAACCTTGAGTCTGAACCCGTCCTCGCCGGGACTACGGTCGTCATGATGGGCCCAGAAGACATCGAGCGTGGACCGTGCCTCCGCCATCGCTGACTGGATGCTGGCATATTTGTACAGCGCTGGTTCGTCGCTGCGTTCGGCTGGCACAAGCTCACCGCAGGCGGCGAGCAGCAGCGCAAGAGCCGCTAGCGCAGGGCGCATCATGCCTCGCTATCCTGCTGCCTGGCCCAGAGTTCGGCAGCGCCGCGGGCAAGGTCCCGGACGCGGGCAATGTAGGCCTGGCGCTCGGTGGGGCTTATCGCGCCACGGGCGTCGATCAGGTTGAAGGTGTGGGACGCTTTCAGCGCGTAGTCATACGCCGGCAAAGGCAGGTTTGCTTCGCGCAGGGCGTTGGACTGCGTCTCACACCCCTCAAACCAGCTACGAAGCATCTCGACGTCAGAATGCTCAAAGCTGAACGCCGATTGCTGCTTCTCGTTTTCAAGGAAGACGTCGCCATAACTCAGCGGAACCGCGGAATCCGGGGCGTTGAATGGCAGGTCATAGACGTTGTCGACGCCGAAGACGTACATGGCGAGGCGCTCAAGCCCATAGGTCAGCTCGCCGGAAACGGGGCGCACATCGAGCCCGCCGACCTGCTGGAAATAGGTGTACTGGCTGACTTCCATACCGTCGCACCACACCTCCCAGCCAAGTCCCCAGGCTCCAACGGTCGGGTTTTCCCAATCGTCTTCCACGAAACGAATGTCGTGCAGCATGGGGTCGATGCCGATGGCGTAGAGGCTTTCGAGGTAGAGATCCTGAAGGTTTGCGGGGTTTGGCTTCAGGATCACCTGGTACTGATAATAGTGGCCAAGCCGATTGGGGTTTTCGCCATAGCGGCCATCCGATGGACGGCGCGATGGCTGGACATAGGCCGCACGCCAGTTCTTCGGTCCGAGGGCGCGCAGGACCGTTGCCGGGTGCAGCGTGCCGGCACCGACCTCCATGTCATAAGGCTGAAGGATCGCACAGCCTTGCGCCGCCCAATAGCCTTGCAACGTCAAGATGAGGTCCTGAAACGAGGCGGGTTTTTCAGCGGCGGCGGGCATGTCGGCTCCGGGTCGAAAGATTTGCCCGTGCTAGCCCTGTGCGACGCCGACGGCAAGCCGTGCAGCTAGTCGATCCAGGTGACGCGGTCAGTTACGCGCGAGCTGCCCGGAACGAGATTGGTCAACGCCAGCAGCACAGCCATCACAGCCGTCAGAATGAAAGCAGACATGGGGCACTCCTAGAACTCATCAGCCTCGTCATGGTCCGCCGATCGTTTCCGGCCGCCCATGACGGCCCGGTAAATCTTTGGATTCGACAACGCCCCAAGTATAGCGCCGAGACCTGTCCCGATGATGAGCAGAGCACCAAAAAGCATTCGGACCTCCTTAACAGTCCATTCGCTCCCTCCACTTCTATAAATCGGGATCATACGCGTTTGATTCAAGTCAAACGACCAAAGATTACGACCAATTCAGCCCTTCACCCCGAGCGGATACAGCCAGCGCAGCCTCTGTTCTTGCACCGCCTTTCTTCTCATAGAGATCAATCCCTGAAAGAAGCCGCGTCGGACCGGGGCGCAGGCCTTTTCTTGCCCTTACGATCACGCGCTTGGCATCTGCACCGGGATAGGACCGCACGGGCATGATTTCGATCTCGCCTGCGCGCCGATCCAGGGCCGCAAGGATCGGTGTCAATTCGGCAGCCCGGTGGATCAATACGATCCGGCCCTTAAGGCGACAGGCCGTCAGCATCGCCGCGATCCAGTCCCCAAGCGGCACGCTTGCGAGATAAGCTGCGGCCTTGCCCTGGCCAGGTGCTGATATCCCTGAGGGGTCGAAAAATGGCGGATTGGAGAAAACCACATCAAACCGGCCCTCATGCTCTTTGGCGTAGCTGATGCCGTCGGCGGTCTCGATCTTGATGCGGTCGGTGCAGTCATTGTGGTCGACGCCGCGCCGGGCGAGGTCTGCATAGGGCGCTTCGCATTCGACGCCCGTGAATATCAGCGATGGGCAACGCCAGGCCGCCGGCAACAATGCCCCGCCGGCCCCGCAGCCGATCTCGAGCGCTTGCCCCGTCCAGTCCTCCCCAAGAGCCGCGGCGAGCAAGATGGAGTCTGTGCCCGCGCGAAACCCTGTTTTTGGCTGAAACACAGTGACCGCGCCCCCGAGGAAGACATCGGCCGTTACGCTATCCATCGTCGCATCATCCCGGCTCAACTTCAGCGATGGCCATGCGGGCGCGTTGCGCTTCCTCATCCGCCACCATAACGCGACGCGGGAAGGCCCCGATGTTCCCTTCGACGGCCGACATATGCTGGTCGGCAACAAAATGCTTGATGCCGGCCTCATTCAGCAAATGTTGAACGTAAGATAGCTTCACGAGGTCATTCGTGCGCAGGATTTCTTCCATGATTCACCGGATTGTCAGCGGTGCGGCTCCGCGCCCCATATTGATCGGGGCGAACTTCACGATATTCATAGGTACAACGCAAGCAGAGGCGGCGGCAGAAAACGCGTGACAACACGAGCCCATCACCGCAGCGCCGCAGACCCTGCGACGGTCGTAGACAGGATGCAGGACCTCTTGTCGGACGACCTCGCGGCCGTCGAAACTATTCTTGCAGAACGGGC
>JBCBWQ010000220.1:0-4286 GCA_039817025.1 Pseudomonadota bacterium
CAGCATGGGTAGGTGCGGCGAGAAACGATCGACAAAATTCATAGACATTCTCCTCGTCCGCAACACGCGAGTTCCGCAGCGGTTCCTGGCGAATGAATAAATTTTTCTCGCTTTTGGGAACCCCACGTTCGGACATGCGTATTGCGGACGAGGAGAATGTCTATGAATTTTGTCGATCGTTTCTCGCCGCACCTACCCATGCTGCGAAGATATGCACGTGCACTTACGGGGAGCCAGCGGAGCGGTGATGCCTATGTCAGAGCGTCCCTTGCCGCTTTGGCGGACGCTTCTGATCAGATTGATGCAACTCTTCCGGACAGGCTAGCCCTCTTCCAGTTTTGCCACGCGATATGGGAAAGTACTGGGGCGAGGCTCGAAGGCGATGACGTGGACGCCAGTGATGGAACTGATGCGCGCCTCCAGACGCTTGCACCGCGACAGCGCCAAGCATTTCTACTCACGTCCATGGAGGGATTCACCCAAACAGAAGCTGCTCAAGTTCTGAACACGAACCTCGAGGAGATCGACACCCTGATTGCGCAGGCCCTGAAAGACATTGAGTCCGACCTGGCAACAAAAGTGCTGATCATCGAAGACGAACCTATCATCGCGGCGGATCTTGAAGCGATCGTAGGGGAGCTGGGTCATAGCGTGACCGGTAATGCAACGACCCATGGAGAAGCGGTGGAGCTTGCCAAGCAAGATCCGCCGGGATTGGTGTTGTGCGATATTCAATTGGCCGACGATAGCTCAGGTCTGGATGCGGCCGAGGAAATACTCGGCCATTTTGATATGCCAGTCATATTCATCACGGCATTTCCCGAACGCCTGCTAACTGGCGAGCGAACTGAACCCGCTTACCTGATTACGAAACCTTTCCAGCCGAATTCGGTAAAGGCCGCCGTCGCTCAAGCGCTTTTCTTTCACGGGTAAAGCGACAGCTGTAGCTTCGTTCTATGCAAGAGAGAGCGAGAAGACCGCAACCAAAGCGCTAATCGCGATGGCCGTCGACACCGCCAAGACTATCGGCATACCTGTCTTGCGTTCGCCCTGTCGGGCGTCCCGATTGGTCTCGGTGATGCGGGGTGGCGTGCCGGGTCGTGTCATGGCCGAACACCGTGGCGGAGCCTATACGGTTGCAGCAAGACTCAGCAACATGAATCCAAACGTTGGGTTGCGACAGCCGCCGCGCTTGCGAGGGAGAACGCGGGTCGACCCGAAATCTGCGCCCCGCGCTCCAGCGACAACTCTTCAACGATAAGCAAAAGCGTGGCGACCCGCAGCTCATAGGGAAGCCCATGAAGCCGATTAATCAGTTCAGCCCGCGCAGTGGACGGTGTTAGCAGCCGAATAGGTCCGTCATCGCGACAACTCGCGTCGAGTGACTGGAATGCCCAGGCAAACAGGTTTTCGAAGGGATCGTCAGACGGTCCGCCAGTTGCGGCGGCGGGGTCATGCTCTAACGCCCCGAGCAGAATCTGATCCGAGAGGTGGGTGTGGCCGGCGAGGATCCAGCCCATCCTGCGGATACGGTCAAACACGGCCAAGGCGTGTTTCGACGGTTTGGCTTCGCGATTCAGAACACTCTCCAAAGCAGATGAACCGCTCTGGTAGTCCGTTGAGGCGTATCGGGCGCGAACCTAGGTTATCCAGCCTTGTATTTATCAGTCGTACCGACCTCGAACGCATCAGTGCCAAGATCAAGCCGGCTGATATGGAGATATTCTGGATCGAACTGCGAGATTTCTTCGAGTTTCGGTTTGTTCAGGATGCGCAATGAGACGCGGTCTTCTTCAATCAAAGCCATTCGCTTCATGCCGGAAAGTGTCCGCGATACATGCACCGGGGTCAGCCCCAAAGCATCAGCGATGTCTACGCGCGTGACCGGCAAACGCAGGGATAGGGTCTCCACGCCAAGGACGAGGCTGATACGGCGCTGCAGTTCGAGCAGCAAGTGACCGATGCGCTCGCGTGCCGACAGTTGTCCGATCCGCACGATCTGTTCGCGGAGGACAGATTCCTCCTGGACCGCCGACCACCAGAAGGCCGTCGCCACGGGACCGGACGCCTTCAATACGTGAAGAAAATTCTTGGCGTCGAACGTGACAGCCTCGACCTCGTCAAGCGCGGCAACCGAATGGTCGGCTTTTAAATCGCCGAGCGCCTGGAGATCGAAAATGTCTCCCGGCAGCATGAAGTTCAGGATCTGGCGCCGGCCATCCTCTACTAAACGGTACCGGATCGCCCATCCCGATAGCAGAATAAAGAGCGTTCCGGTGTCTTCGCCAGCAGAGACGATGTCCTCACCGGCCTCAAAAGCCTGTTGGCTTGGTGTTAAACCCTCAACCAGCTCCGTGACAGCGTTGGCGGTGGAGACATATTGGGCAAGACGGTTGGTGAAGGCTTTCATGTTTGTCTCACGGGCGGGGTATCATCGGAAATTGTACCTATATGCGCAGCTTCGGGAACTGGCGAGGGGGTGCCGCGTTGACCGATCATGAAAGAACGCGAGCCCTTGGAGTCTATTCTCGAACAGGCCGACAGCCTGGCAGAAGAGGATGGCGAAGCGGACCTCCGCGCGCTGATCGAAGCGTTCGAAGACCGAGCGTTCGGTCCTGTATTAACCCTTCTGGGTCTGCTCGCGCTCTCTCCGTTTGGAGCGATCCCGGGCATTCCTGCCGTGCTGGCCCTCGTCCTTGTCCTCTTTGCTGGGCAAATCGTTGTGGGGCGGTCTTCGCCGTGGCTGCCAGGTTTTGTCGGCACGATCTCGGTCGAAGAAGATAAAATTTCTCGCTTTCAAGAGAGCGCGAAAGACTGGATGTCACAGATCGACGGCATCCTGAGACCTCGTTTCGAGATTTTTGCCGGCACGCTTGCAAGACAGATCGCTGCGAGCGTCACAATCGTTTTGGCGCTCGCCATGATCCCGCTCGAGGCAATCCCTTTTGCCGTTGCAATCCCTGCCGCTGGCATCGTGCTCTTCGGCATCGGCCTGACAGCCCGCGATGGACTGGTCATGCTGTTCGGCTTCGCGGCAAGTCTCGGGGCCGCGTTTGGACTTTGGTGGCTACTGTAAAATTGGGAACCGATTGTTGCCCATTGCGTTGATCTGTCAGTGCAATGCAACAGAAGGAGACTTTCCCATGGGACAGACACTAGAAGCACGTGATCCGCAGCTGAACGGCGAACTTACAGACCTCAAAGCGGACGTCGCCGCCCTTCGCAGCGACTTCTCGAAACTCATCGAGGACGCTAGTGTGCTCGCGAAAGCGAAATCTGAAGAGCTCACGGATCGTGGCCAAGCCGTCGTGAAAGACGCTGGCGAACAGATCCAGTCTCAAAAAGCCAAGGTCGAAGACCAGGTTCGCGAGAATCCGATGGCTGCCGTTGGGATTGCGTTCGGTGTTGGCGTCTTGCTTGCCGCCGTCAGCCGACGGTAACCGACCATGGACACGGCGAAACTGCGTTTAGTCGCCGGCGCTGTCGCTGCCATATTTGGCATCGTCGGCGTCAGCGCGCTCTGTCTTGCTGCCACATTGGCGCTGGAGCCCGTCGTCGGACAGGTTGAGGCTTTGTTGGTGGTCGGGGGTAGCCTCTTTCTCATCGCTGCAGCCTGCCTCTTCATCCTGACGCGGCCTGACACGGCAACGGAAGAAGAGGTCGAAAAGATTGGATCTTTGACTGCTGAAGCCTTGGCCGATCTCCCATTCGACGCGGTCAAATCTTTGATCGAGAAGCGGCCAATGGCCTGTCTCGCGATCGCTGCGACGACGGGTTACACCATGTCGAAGAACCCCGAAGCGGCAACGCGCAATCTGCGGCGCGCTGTGACGGGTCTGATCTAAGCAAGGGAGACCCACAATCGCCGGCATGTCCTTGCGAACGCTTTCTATCATCGCCGCAACGCTCGCGGCCGGCATTGGTGCCGGTCGCGCGCTTGTGCGAACGAAGGTCGAGACCACGAAGAACGCTTCGATACAGCGGGCATTGGAACAGGCCCGGATACAAGTGAAATCAACGGCGGAAGATTATATCCGTGCGAGCTTAACCGCGTTTTCTAGACGCTTGCTCATCAAAGCGGGCCTGTTGTCGCTCGTCGCAGCCGCTGTATTCATCGTATCCCCCGGGGCTTTGGCGACGCGCTGGGTCATTCTCGCCGCCATAGGTCTGATCCTTGTCTGGGATATCATCGTCGCATTTCCAACGGTTCGGCTGATCGCCGCGCAGGTGAAACAGAATGGACCACGCCCCAAACGTGCGCTTGGATCCGCAGTCGCGGCCCATGT
>JBCBWQ010000221.1:0-4267 GCA_039817025.1 Pseudomonadota bacterium
CGCCGCATAACGTGTTGCCTGCTCCGGCTCAGCGTCGGCGAGGGCCGCGTAAACCGCCTTGGCTTCATCGATCCGTCCAAGCTTGCGAAGAAGCAAAGTCCGCCGCGAAACAACAGTCTGGGTATGGGCAAACAGGATACCCTGGGGGTCAAAGTCATGGTCTGGAGCAACAATGACGCGCGGCGTGAGCGACTCATATACCGCGAGCGCTTCATCGTGCCGTTCGAATGCTTCAAGCAGCGCCGCGAGGGCTAAATCCCCTGTCAGGCCCGGCAACGCGCCGCCGATGAGGCGCATCTCATCGATCGCTTCGCTTTCCTTGCCGTCAAGCGCAGACAAAAGCGCCTGCGTGTAGGCAATCGTCGCCTCAACCGCGACGTCGCCTTCAGCCTTCGCAAGCTCTGCCCGCGCAGCCTCGGTATCTCCCGCAGCGGCCCGGTCCACAGCAACGACGACGTGACCGAAATCCCCTGGGCCGTCTTCGCGACCAATACGGTCCTGAACAAGCTGGACGAACGCAGCCATATCGCCCGCCTTCAAGGCGTCAGACGGTGTGTCGTAGCCGACATGGGCACCTGTAGAATCGCGGACTGCTGTGGCAGCGGCTGCGTCGGAAACGCCTGGGATAGGCGCAACGGATACAGCCTGCTGGGACGCCGCAGGCGCTGTCGCACATCCTGCCAATGCGCAAAGCGCGCCAGCGGCCAACGCCGCTCTTACCGAAATTGTCATCACACGCTCCGAGGTCGAATTTCAGTGAACCATAGCCCCCCGGCGTCCCGCAACCGCGTCGCAGCTACATATTCGGGTAGCTCGGGCCACCGCCGCCCTCAGGCACAACCCAGTTGATGTTCTGGTTCGGATCCTTGATATCGCAGGTCTTGCAATGGATGCAGTTCTGGGAGTTGATCTGGAACTTCTTCGTACTGCCGTCCTCAACCCATTCATACACGCCGGCCGGGCAATACCGCGCTGATGGACCATCATAGACGCCGAGCTCGGACGATTTCTGAAGCGCCTCATCAAGCACTTTCAGGTGAACGGGCTGATCTTCGGCATGGTAGGTATTGGTGAAGGACACATTGGTCAGCTTGTCGAAGCTGATCACGCCGTCTGGCTTGGGATAGTCGATCGGCTTGAATTTCGACGCCGGCTTAAGGCTCGCCGCATCGGTTTTGCCATGCTTGAGCGTGCCAAAGAAAGAGAAGCCGCCGAACAGCTTCGTGGTCCACATTTCAACGCCGCCGAGCATTGTGCCCATGAAGGTGCCCCAGCGGGACAGAAGCGGTTTCACATTCCGCACTTCGTGGAGCTCCTTGTAGACCGAGGACTCGCGGTAGGCGGTTTCGTACGTTTCAAGCATGTCGCCGGAGCGGCCCGCCTGGATGGCACCGAATGCAGCTTCAGCCCCCATCATCCCGGTCAGGATGGCGTTATGGCTGCCCTTGATGCGTGGGACGTTCACGAAACCGGCCGAACAGCCAATAAGAGCGCCGCCCGGGAAGGTCAGCTTGGGCAGGGACTGGAACCCGCCCTCAACGATGGCCCGCGCGCCGTAGCCGACCCGCTTGCCGCCTTCGATATGGGGCAGGATTTCGGGATGATGCTTCCAGCGCTGGAATTCCATGTATGGCGCGATGTAGGGATTTTCGTAGTTTAGGTGAACGACGAACCCGAGCGAAACAAAGGGCTCGCCATTGTCGCGGAAGTGATAGAGGAACGACCCGCCGCCGGTCTTGTTGTCCAGCGGCCAGCCCAGCGTGTGCTGGACGTAGCCTTCCTTGAAATTCTCCTCGGGTACCGACCAGACCTCTTTCAAGCCAATCCCGTATTTTTGCGCATCCGAATCCCGGTCCAGCGCGAACTCTTTCATCAGGCGCTTCGACAGCGAGCCGCGCGCGCCCTCGGCAAAGAGGACGTATTTGCCGTGCAGCTCCATGCCCGGCTCATAGTCGGGTTTCTTCGTGCCATCCTGGGCAATGCCCATGACGCCGGCCACGATGCCTTTGATCTCGCCATTCTCGCCATAGACGAGGTCTGATGCGGCAAAACCGGGAAACACTTCGACGCCCAAATTCTCCGCTTCCTGGCCAAGCCAGCGCGTTACATTGGCGAGCGATCCTGTGAAATTACCATGGTTCTTCATGTATCCCGGCATCGGCAGGAGCGAGATATCCATAGCGCCCTTCGGGCCGAGATACTTGAACTTGTCGCCGGTGACTTCGGTCTTGAGTGGTCGATCATCTCGGGTGCGCCAATCCGGGATCAGCTGGTCGAGCCCGATTGGGTCCATGACAACACCAGACAGGATATGCGCGCCGACTTCGCCGCCCTTTTCGAGGACGACGACAGAGAGGTCTTCGCCCGCCTCATTGGCGAGTTGCTTGAAGCGGATCGCGGCCGACAGTCCCGCCGGACCGCCGCCGACGATGACCAGATCGTATTCCATGGACTCCCGTTCGGGCGCGTCTGATGCCATGTTTATCTCCCGTGGCGATGTTCGGCGTATTGGCCGTTTCGCCGTAAGTGTTTGTCGGCGTAGGGTTTAGCCTTCGTTTCTGAGAATGCAAAAGGACCGAATGCCCCAGCCTGCGACAGACCCCGCACTCAAAGCCGTCATCGACTGGTGGGCCGAGATGGGCGTTGAGGCCGATCCAGCCCTATTGAAGGCGCTGACGCCCGCCAAACCGTCAAAACATCCCCCAGGCTCGCAGCCTGCACCGCCGAAGAAGCGCAAAGGCGCGGCATCCGTCGCGGATCATGTGGAAACAGCGCGTCAATTGGCAGCTTCGTGCGATACGATCGAAGCGCTGAAAGCCGCAATTGAGAGCTTTGATGGCTGCCCACTCAAGGCCGGGGCGCGAAACACTGTGGTTTTTGATGGCGTGCCAGGGGCCGGCCTTATGGTGATCGGCGAGGGTCCGGGCGCAGATGAAGATCGCACCGGCCTGCCTTTTGTCGGTCGCGCCGGCCAGCTCCTTGACTCTATGCTGGCTGCCATCGGTCGCTCGCGCTCGGAAAACACGATGATCACCAATGTGAACTACTGGCGCCCGCCCAAGAACCGGAACCCTGAGCCCGACGAACTGGCTGTTTGCCGCCCGTTCGTGGATCGCATGATCGTCCTTGCAAAACCCAAACTGATCATGGCTGCGGGGGCCGTGCCCGCAAAGGCGCTGCTCGGCACCTCGGACGGCATCATGAAACTGCGCGGTAAGCGGTTCGACTATACTCCGCCCGGCGCCAGCGCGATCGCCTTGTATCCCGTCTTGCACCCGGCTTACCTGTTGCGCCGTCCGCAGGAAAAATCCCGCGCCTGGAGGGACTTGCTGACGATCGAAGCGGCGCTGGGGGACGGGAACTAGATCCTTGCCTGCGCCCATCTCCGTCATCATTCCGGCGCTGAACGCAGCCTGCGAGCTGCCGCTGTGTCTTGAAAGCCTGATGCCGGGGCTGGAGGCGGGGCTGATCCGCGAGGTCGTGCTCGCCGACGGCGGCTCAACCGATGCGACCAAAGCCATCGCAGACGATGCCGGTGCGGCCATTATTAGCAGCGCGCCGGGCCGTGGCACACAGCTCATCGCCGGCAAAAAGGCGGCGCGAGGCGACTGGTTCCTGTTTCTCCATGCTGACACGGCCCTTTCGCGCGACTGGGCTGAACGCGCAGGCGATCACATTTCCCATAATGCCTCAAAAGCCGCGACCTTCACTCTGGCCTTCAGATCGGACGCCCCCGAGGCGAAATGGCTCGCTTCCCGAGCGAATGCCCGCACACGCCGCTTCGGCCTGCCCTATGGCGACCAGGGCCTGCTCATCTCCCGCGCGCTTTATGACGAAATCGGCGGCTACAAAGACCAACCCCTCATGGAAGACGTTGCGATCGCTCGCGCCCTCGGCAAACGTCGCATCGTGCTCCTCTCGGCAGAAGCGCGCACGAGTGCCGAAAAGTATGAACGAGACGGATGGCGCAAGCGGGCCTACCGCAATGCCTGGCTTCTCGCGCGGTATCTGCTGGGAGCAAGCCCGGAAAAATTGGCGAAGGTCTATTCTTGATCCGCACCGTTATCCTGTTCGCCAAACCGCCGCGCATGGGCCTGTCAAAAACGCGCCTCGCCAAAGGCATGGGCAAAGTCGAGGCCGCCCGCATCGCCCGGTTCACGCTCGCCCGAACCCTGCGCGAGGCCGAAGACAGGCGCTGGCGGTTGGAAGTCCGCACGGCGCCGGACCACGCAATCAACGCACCGCACTGGCCCCGCCGTCTCAATCG
>JBCBWQ010000222.1:0-4254 GCA_039817025.1 Pseudomonadota bacterium
CTGGAATGGGGATGGTTCGAAAACGACATCCGCCTTGCGCAAGGCTCCATCACCTGGACCGACGCCAGCCGCGCCTCCCAACGCTTCGCCCGTAAATTTGTGCGCGAAGTAGACGGCTAGCGAACACCTTGGCCTGAAGCGCCGGGGCGCTAGCTCCGGTGCATGGCCAATGGTGACACGACGCTTGATCTCGCCTTCCGGGCCTTGGTCATTGATGATGATGGGCGGGCCTGCCGGGATATTCCCGATGCGGCCTGCCGGGAAGAACCCCGCAATTTCTTCACCCATGTGGCTGCGCTGTCGCTGTCAAAGTCAGCGGACGCTCTGGTTGACCCGAAACTTGTTCTCAGCTGGCTCTTAACAACGCTAGGGGCTCCCGCGCTGGTCATCGGGTTCCTCGTACCGGTGCGCGAATCCGGCGCGCTCCTCCCTCAACTGTTCACCGCAGGTGCCATACGACGCCTGAAAGTGCGCAAGTTCGCCTGGGCGGCTGGCGCGTTCATTCAAGGTGTAGCGGCAGCCGGGATCGGACTGGCTGGGGCGACGCTATCGGGGGCGCGGGCTGGTTGGACCATCCTCGGCTTACTCACGGTGCTCGCGCTCGCTCGGAGCGTCTGTTCTGTGTCTTATAAGGATGTGCTCGGCAAGACGGTGTCCAAATCCCGGCGCGGCTCGGCCACAGGGCTTGCGGGCTCTATTGCAGCCGGAGCAGCAGTCGCATTTGCCATGCTGCTGATCGCAGACGCCCTGCCCCGGATGGACGTGGTCATCGGTGGCCTCTTTGTTGCGGGGGGATTGTGGGCCATCGCATCACTCTTGTTTGCGACGCTCGAAGAAGCGCCCGGCGCGACGGAAGGCGGCGCATCGGCCTTCAAAGCGGCGCTGGAAAACGTCAACTATCTTAAAACCGATCTACAGCTCGTACGGTTCATTGCCTTGCGAGCATTGCTGACAGTAACGGCGCTGGCACCGCCCTTCATGATCGCAGCAGGCTCTGGCAGCGGCGAGTCCGGGCTTGAGGGGCTGGGTTTTCTTGTGTTTGCATCGGCAGCGGCGGGGCTCGTGAGCTCATATGTGTGGGGCAGGCTGGCTGACCAGTCGAGCCGCAAGGTTTTGATCCTGTCCGCAGGTGCGGGCGCGCTGGCGCTCGGCGCAACGGCCACCATGGGATGGGCAGGGTATCTGTCGACGGCTTTTGTGCTGCCCGCGCTGCTCTTTGCCTTGATGATCGCTTATCAGGGCGTTCGCCTCGGCCGGTCAACGCATCTTGTGGACATGGCCAACGAGGATACGCGCGCAGCCTATACGGCGCTGTCCAACACGGCGATTGGCGTGGTGCTGATCGCAGGCGGCGTCTTTGGGCTTATTGCGCAATTGGCGGGCGCACTGTTGACGCTGGCTATCATGGCCGGCCTTTGCGCGCTCGCCGCTTTTGTTGGCATCGGCCTGAAAGACGTACAAAAGACATAAAGCGGAGACTGGACAACGACCCGAGCGGGACTCGTTAGGGCTGCTTCGTTCCCGACCTGACCCGGTTGGCGAGGCGATCGTCCGCCGCCAGCCTCCTGACGCTTATATCGCGGCTCGCGGCGTTGATGACAAGATGTGCAATGATCCTTGTGCAGGTGACACAGGCCAGAAGCCCGCTAGGGTGCGCGCGATGACGACCTCCAACGATATTCCGCTCGCCGCCAAGCCTGTCGACCGGGCCGCCCATCGCCGCCTTGACGCGGCGTGGCTTTCAGAAGCGATGACGCGCGAGGACGTGCTCGTCCTGTTGATGCAGGCGGGCAAGCCCTTTCTTGCCGACGGCCAGCTCGCCTGGCTCGGCCCGCAAGCGGCATCGCTCGCTGCGGATGCAAAGTCTGTCTTCCTCGGACAGGACAAGGCGGAGACTCCGATCTTTGCGCTGGACATGCCTGAGGGGTGGTCGCTGGCCGCCTCACCGATTGCCGGACTTGGGGACTTTGAGGATTTTCGTGCGGCGGCGGGAACATTGACTCTGATGGAGGCAAATTGCGCATCAACCGCGAGGAGCCTGTTTGAGTGGCATCGCTCGCACGGGTTTTGCGCCAAGTGCGGCGCACCGAGCGACGTTGTGGAAGGCGGCTGGAAGCGGGCTTGTCCCGCATGCGGCGCGGAACACTTTCCGCGCACAGACCCGGTGGCGATCATGCTGGCGGTGAAGGACGGCAAGTGCCTGCTCGGACGCGGACCAGGCTGGCCGGCAGGGTTCATGTCCTGCCTTGCGGGCTTTGTGGAGCCGGGCGAGACGGTGGAACAGGCGGCGGCGCGGGAGCTGTTCGAGGAAGCGGGCATCGTCGCGGACCCGGCCAAGGCAGAGTACCTGTTCTGCCAGCCCTGGCCGTTTCCATCCTCGCTGATGATCGGGATCATCATCGAGGCCGAGACTGAGGCGATCACGCTTGATACCAAGGAGCTCGCGGATGCGCGCTGGGTCACGCGCGAGGAGGCCTGTGCGATCATGGCCGGCGACCATGACGAGATCTACTGCCCGCCGCCCATGGCGGTGGCGCATCACATCATGAAGGTGTGGGCGGAGCGGGACGACGAACGCCCCCCTACTCCCCTTTGAACACGGGGGCGCGCTTTTCAAGGATTGCGTCCACGCCTTCCATATGGTCATCGGTGAGGTGCATCAGCGCCTGGGCGGCGGCGGACATTTCCATGATCGTGTCGTAACTGGCGTTGGCACCGTGGCGCATCAGCGTCTTGGCGAGGCGGAGTGATTGCGGCGGCTGAACGGCGATCTTTTCGGCGAGCGCATGCGCTTCGGCCATGAGATCTTCGGGCGCGACGGCGCGGGAGATGAGCCCCCATTCAACGGCCATGGCAGCGTCGATAACATCGCCGGTGAAGAGCAGCTCGGACGCGCGGGCATTGCCGATGATTCGCGGCAGGAGCCAGGCACCGCCATCGCCTGGGATCAGGCCAAGCTTCAGGAAAGTGACGCCGAATTTCGCCTTGTCGGACGCGATGCGGATGTCGGCCATGCACGCGACATCGCAGCCGAGCCCGATAGCGGGACCGTTGACGGCGGCAATGAGCGGGGTTTCCAGATTGTAGAGCGCCTTGACGACCTGGTGGATGTTGCGGCGGTAGCCCTCGCGGATGTGATAGGCCGAGCCGCCGAACGCGCCTGTACGCGTCTTCATGGCTTTCACGTCGCCGCCAGCAGAGAAAGCGCGCCCTTCGCCCGTCAGGATTGTGCAGCGGATGGTCGGATCACTGGCAATGTCGGCGCATGCAGCAGCGACGTCTGCGCCATCGCCCTCCTGTCCCAGCGCGTTCATCATGTCCGGACGGGTCAGCGTCAGGGTCGCGATGGGGCCAGACTTTTCGAGCTTGATGACGGACATTGGGCTTCCTCCGGGCGGTCTATACTCTGGCCATCTGGATGGCAGGGGTTGGCCAGCGTGTCGACTCTGACCGCGAGGCAGCGCAGGGTCGCGGCGGCATGAATTCCATTACGCATCTTGTTGCGGCTGCAGCTTTGCTTGCGCGAAAAGACGAGCCTCAGCGCAATCTCGCTGTGGCGGCAGGTGCGTTCTTGCCGGATGCCTCTATCTACGTCTTTTTCGCTTGGAGCCGGATGGAAGGGCTTTCCATGCGCGAGACATGGGACGTCGCCTATTGGAGCGAGCCGTGGCAGACGCTGGGGGCAATTTCGAACTCTGTGCCGCTGGCGCTCGTTTTACTGGCGTTAGGGCTGTGGCGCGGGTGGCCGGTCGTCTCGGCTTTCGCCGGAGCGGCGCTCATCCATGCGGCGCTTGATTTTCCGCTCCATGCCGATGATGCACACCGGCACGTCTGGCCGCTGACAGATTGGCGGTTTCATTCACCGGTTTCGTATTGGGACAACCGCCATATGGGATGGCTCGGCGCATCTATTGAGGCGGCAACCGTATTCGGCTCAGTCGCTCTGCTCCTGCGCCGGTTCGGCGGACCGCTGCTCCGCGCCAGCCTTCTGATTTTTGCCTGCCTTATGGTGGCAGCCGCCGCCTGGTCGGTCGCAGGCGGCGGTTAAGCGATGGCTTATTCGGCAGCGGCGGGCATGTCAGCCGCCGAGAGCCCCGTGTAGCGCTTCATATGGTGGTCGACATTGCCGAACTCGGAATCGATCAGCGTCAGGCGCTTGAAGTAATGGCCCACGGCAAGCTCTTCAGTCATGCCCATACCGCCATGGATCTGAATCGATTCCTGCCCCACAAAACGCCCGGCCTGGCCAATGCG
>JBCBWQ010000223.1:0-4220 GCA_039817025.1 Pseudomonadota bacterium
ACCTGATGCTCTGCCGCGGTGGAAATGATCACCCCGCCCGCTCGGCGCATTTCTTCGTGCAGAACTCCGACCGCATTGTTCTCATGGTCATCGGACCGGAAAGAGTTGGAGCAAACAAGCTCTGCGAGAAAGTCGGTCTGGTGCGCCTCAGTGCCGCGAACGCCGCGCATTTCGTGCAGGATTACGGGCACGCCCATTTGCGCAGCCTGCCAGGCCGCCTCTGAGCCGGCCATACCGCCGCCGATGATATGGATTGGGGTCATTGTCATGGCATCGCACATGCTTCCACAAAACTTCTGGGTCAAGCGAGGCGTTGCCGCGCCCGCCCTTCAAAGCTAGTGAGGCGCTATGTCAGGGGTGTTTGCGATCTTGAAGACCGCCTTCAGCGCGTATGGGTTTGCCATTCGCGCATTTGTGCCGTCATCGCCATATCTGCTCGCATTTGCTGCCATGACTGCGCTTTTTGCAGCGCTGCCGCGCATGGGCCTATCGCCCGCCTTGTCGACTTGGGGCGTCGTCCTCGCAGGGGCGCTCGCATTTGTCCTGGGCAGTGCCTACTCCGCGCACCTCTATGGGCTCGCCCTGCGCCTGAATCGGGCTCGCCCTGCCCGCGACGATATTTCCAATCTGATGAAGGCCAATATCGGCGTTTACTTCATTTACCTGTTTATCTTTGCCGTCATTGCGATCTTTGTTTTGGTTTGGCCTATGGCTGTCGTGCTGGCGACAACAGAACTGAATCAGGAAATCCTGACCGAAGATCCATCGCTATTCATGCCCACACTGCAGCGCGTGCTCCAGTCCGCGGCTGGTCTGCTGATCTGGATTCCTTCCGCCATCGCCGCTTTCTTCGTGATTTTCATCGCACTCAGGCTGGTCCTTTTCGGCATCACGACGTTTTCACGCGGCAAGGTCCGCGTGTTCAGCACGTGGAGTTGGACTCGGGAAAGCACGGGCCGCATTGCCGCGCTGGCGCTGTTCACGCACCTCTTACCGTTTGTGCTTGTAGCCGTAATTGTTGTTGCTGTCGGTAGCGCGCTCGGGTCCGGTGCCTTAGGGGTCGCTGCACAGACTTTTACCGGCGTCGTGTCCGGTTTCCTGTTCTTCGGGGCCGGCCACGCCATGGCGGCGAAAGTTTATCTCGATATTGCACCGAATCTCACAGATTCCCCTCGCGCGACAGATCCGATCGTCAACACATCTTATCAGGAATAAGCCCCGCTAAGAGGCTGCGGCTTTGGTCGGCTTCTTTCGCTTAGCTGGCGCTTTGGCCTTGGATTTTGCGGGCTTTGATTTCGGCTTTGACCGCGCCGCTTTCGCCGCCTTTCGCTCGTCCTGTCTCCGGAATGTCTCAGCGAGAAACCGGCCCGTCCAGCTCGCCTCTTTTGCAGCAACGTCTTCGGGTGTTCCTTCGGCAACGATTTCCCCGCCGCCGTCTCCGCCCTCAGGCCCCAAATCAAGCACCCAATCAGCGGTCTTCACCACATCAAGATTATGCTCGATCACGACAACGGTGTTCCCGGCATCTACGAGCTCGTGCAGCACCTCGAGGAGCTTGTTCACGTCCTCGAAATGAAGGCCGGTTGTGGGCTCATCGAGAATGTAAAGCGTACGTCCGGTGGCGCGCTTGGACAGTTCCTTTGCGAGCTTCACACGCTGGGCCTCACCGCCGGAAAGCGTCGTCGCCTGCTGGCCAACCTTGATATAGCTCAGGCCGACGCGGTTCAGTGTTTCCATTTTTGATTGGATCGCTGGCACAGCGGAGAAAAATTTCTCAGCATCTTCCACAGTCATATCAAGGACATCAGCGATTGATTTTCCCTTGTAGAGCACCTCTAGCGTCTCGCGGTTGTAGCGCTTGCCGTCGCAAACTTCGCACGTCACGTAGACATCCGGCAGGAAGTGCATCTCGATCTTGATGACACCGTCACCCTGGCAGGCTTCGCACCGTCCGCCTTTGACGTTGAAAGAAAACCGCCCGGGCTTGTACCCGCGCGTCTTCGCTTCGGGCAGGCCGGCGTACCAGTCCCGAATTGGCCCGAACGCGCCCGTATAGGTCGCTGGGTTGGAACGCGGCGTTCGTCCGATCGGGCTCTGGTCAATGTCGATGACTTTGTCCAGGTGTTCGAGCCCTTCGAGGCTATCGAATGGGGCGGGCGCAGCTGACGCTTTATTCAGCCGCCGCGCGAGAGCCTTATACAACGTTTCAATGATCAGCGTGGATTTCCCCCCGCCGGAAACGCCCGTCACACAGGTAAAAGAACCAAGCGGAATGCGCGCGGAAACATCCTTGAGATTATTGCCGGTCGCGCCTTTGAGGCAGATCGATTTCTTCTTCGTTGTGACACGGCGGCGCTCTGGAACGGCAATTTCCCTTTCGCCATTCAGGTAAGCTCCTGTCAGGCTCTTCGGGTCTGCGATTATGTCCGCTGAAGTCCCCTGACTGACCACCTGTCCACCGTGAACACCCGCAGCTGGCCCCATGTCGATGACATGGTCAGCCGTCAAGATTGCATCTTCGTCGTGCTCGACGACGATCACTGAATTGCCGAGATCCCGCAGGCGTTTGAGCGTCTCCAACAGGCGCTCGTTGTCACGCTGGTGAAGCCCAATCGATGGCTCGTCCAAAACGTAGAGAACGCCCGTAAGACCTGAACCAATCTGGCTGGCGAGTCGAATTCTCTGGCTCTCGCCTCCTGACAACGTGCCAGAAGCCCGTGACAAGGAGAGGTATTCCAATCCAACATCGTTGAGGAACTTCAGGCGATCATTGATCTCCTTGAGAATACGGCCTGCGATTTCGTTCTGCTGGTCCGTCAGACTTGTAGAAACCTCAGAAAACCAGACGCCGGCCTCTTTGATCGAGAATTGCGATGCGTCGGCAATATCGAGCGGCCCAACTCTCACAGCCAGC
Organism: Pseudomonadota bacterium; assembly: GCA_039817025.1. Classification (GTDB taxonomy): domain Bacteria; phylum Pseudomonadota; class Alphaproteobacteria; order Caulobacterales; family Hyphomonadaceae; genus JANQQC01. Next base: position 2,915 of record JBCBWQ010000223.1, read on the forward strand.
GCTTCAGGCTTGAGACGCTTACCGCCACACGCCGGACACGGCGCGGCCGACTGAAACTTTCCGATCTCGTCGCGCACCCAGGCGCTGTCGGTTTCGCGATAGCGCCGCTCAAGATTTGGCACGACGCCCTCGAATGTCTTTGTGACCTCGTACCGACGCATACCATCGTCATAGACGAATGCGACTTCATCATCGCCGGTGCCGAACAGCAGGATATCCCGCACTTTTTGCGGCAACTGGTTCCAGGGTTTGTCGAGCCTGAATTTATAATGCGTCGCCAGGGCTTGAAGCGTTTGGGTCTGATAAGGCGACGTTGATCTGGCCCAGGGCGCGATTGCACCCTTCAGGGGGGACAGGTCTTTGTCGGGAACTACGAGTTCGGGATCGATCTTGAGCTGTTCGCCCAGGCCGTCGCAAGTCGGGCACGCTCCAAACGGATTGTTGAAGGAAAACAGGCGCGGCTCAATTTCGGGAATGGTGAACCCGGACACCGGGCACGCAAAATTGGCGCTATAGACAATCCGGCGCGGCTCGGTTTCTCCGTCCTGAAGGTCGGCATATTCAGCGACCGCAATTCCGTTGGCGAGTTCCAAGGCTGTTTCAAAGCTTTCCGCCAGTCGTTGCTCCATGCCGTCGCGAACAACAATGCGGTCCACGACGACATCGATGTCATGCTTTAGCTTCTTGTCCAGGGTCGGGGGATCTTCGAGTTCATGGAACGCCCCATCCACCTTCACGCGCTGGAAGCCCCGCTTGAGCAGGTCGGCGAAGTCCTTCTTGTACTCTCCCTTTCGCCCGCGGACGATGGGGGCCAATAGGTAGAGCCGCGCGCCGTCTTCCAGCGCCATGGTCCGATCCACCATCTGGCTGACGGTCTGACTTTCGATCGGCAAGCCAGTTGCTGGGGAATAAGGGATGCCGACCCGAGCCCAGAGTAAACGCATATAGTCGTAGATTTCCGTAACCGTTCCAACAGTCGAACGGGGATTACGGCTGGTCGTCTTCTGCTCAATAGAAATTGCAGGGGACAAGCCTTCGATGCTTTCAACATCAGGCTTCTGCATCAGCTCTAGGAACTGACGGGCATATGCCGACAGGCTCTCGACGTAACGCCTTTGGCCTTCAGCATAAATCGTGTCGAACGCCAGCGACGACTTTCCCGACCCGGACAGCCCGGTCATGACCACGAGCTGGCCGCGTGGAATGTCCACGTCGACACTCTTCAGATTGTGTTCTTTCGCACCGCGAACGCGGATGAACTGGGATTCAAGAAACGCCATGGACCCTACCTAAGCGCACCCGTGCG
>JBCBWQ010000224.1:0-4190 GCA_039817025.1 Pseudomonadota bacterium
GAGGCTGCCCTGGCTGTTCCGGACAGCGTTGCAAGGTCCAGCGTCACCGTTGCGTCACCAATCGGTGCGCCGCCAACTTCGAGTCGAAGCGGGGCGTCGGCAGTCAGTGTTCCAGCTAGAATGGCGATCTCAATGTCGGTGGCGAGTGTGCTGTAGAGCGGATCCTCGCGCGTATCGAATACGCGGACACCTGTAGCCGTCCCGCGGCCCGACATCCCTTGAGTCAATGCCTGTGCGGACAGCTCAAATCGTCCCGCATCAATATTCGCTGGTAACAGGCTACCGCGAAACGTGGCATCGGACAGCACGACATCGAGATCGGCCGGTCCGCGCCCGGTGATCAGCCGAAACGTTGTTGGGCCGGCGCGAGACTCGAGCAAGCGTCCGGAAAAACTGAGCGGTGCAGCAAGATCAGAAGCTCGTAAATCAAGTGCGAAACCGCCGCCTGCCCGCCAAGCAACATCGAGATTGGTGAGGTCCAGCCGTCCATCGAAGGTCCGTGACGCAATCGGCAGGCTGAGCCTCTCCAGAGCAAACCGGCCCGTCGGCGCGCCAGCATCGGGCGTCACCAGATTCGGATCGCGCGGGCAAAGGCGCTCTTCGATCGCGCCAAGCGTGAGCGCTCCAAAGACGGCGCCGGCCGTTGTGAGCGTAAAACACCCATCTCCAGCGACGCGCACGCTGAAGCCTCCATCTGTGCGGCTCATATTTACGGATCCGGAGAGCGCCGTTGGCTCGAGAGCCACCCCCGAAACCGGGCCAGAAACCCGCACAGTGCCCGTGGCCGTGCCGTCTGCCCCATACCGCACAGGCGAAAGATCAGCGCCAAACGCCGTTCCGTCGACCATCCAGTCGTGCAAGGTGATCCGTTCCGCAGCGAGGGTCAGCCGATCACCTGTCTGAACTGACAGACCGCGAGCCGAGAGTCTCGGCGCTCCACCACCTGACAGGCTCACATTACCCGCAAAGGATAGAGAACCGGGTTCAGCCAGCAGCCAGGGCTCGCCCGGATTTGGCGCAATCGACAGATTGAGGCCGGACCCAAACGACGTAACAGGCGCAGCACCTGACTGCGCCTTCCACTCGCCGAAGCGCGTCGCCGTAATTCTGAGGTCGACCGACGCGTCGAACGCAGTCAACGCGCGCGACAGTGCGCTTCGGAAGGCGGCGGCATGCTTGTCCAGCGGCGACGGTGCCGCGACCGCCGTCAAACGCTCTTGCCGCACTGCTTCGGCCAGCGACGCCTGCTCGAGTGAAACCTTGCCCTCGATACTGTCCTCGCCGTCCAGCGGCGACGAAATCGTGCCCTCAAACGCCACCTGCGCCGCGGTCCCAACGCGGTCTTTCAATGCCTCAAGCGAGACCTCAACCGGCCCCCCGACCGCGCCATCCGAGGTGCGTGTGAGACTTGCCGACAGGCGCGCAGCCTCCGCCGAAGATTCGCCGAAGCCCAGCCCGCCAGCCGTGGCTTCGACGGTTGCAGCACGCATGAAGCGACGAACATCTCCCGCATCAAAAGTCCCATCGAGTATGACTGCACCAGACGCATCGATGGCCTCGGCACGGCTTGCACCAAGAACCAGCGCTTCTGCCTCAACCGTGTAGGACGCTTCTATGGCCTGATCCGCAGAGGGCAGCAGGACCGAGGAAATCGCCATGTCCCGCGCCGTGAACCCGCCAAACGAAGCATCGATGATTTCTATATCCGCCAATCCAGACAGACCGCCGCGGCTATCGAGACGAACCAAAGCTGACCCTGTATCCAACCGCGCCCCGTCCAGCGCCAGCGTCGCCGGCTCTGCATCCAGCGCAGCAACGAAAGAATCTGGCCAGCGGCCCTCTGCGGAAAAGGCAGCGTTCACATTGCCGGCTGGCGTGGAAACGATCAGTCGGCCCTCTGCGATATCCAGCTCCGGCATGGCTCCACCGCCATCTCCACCCGCCCCGAATTCCAGCGCTTCCAGGCCATAGGCCGTGACCGTTTCCCCATCGAACTGAATCCGAATTTCAGGGGCCGCTATTGCAAGCGTCTCGACCTGCGGCGAGGCCAGCCCCGACCAGCTCACGCCGCCCTCGATGCGCGCCGCTGAGAGCGGCGTCGCGGCGGGTGTTGTCACGCTGAAGCGTTCAACGACAACCCGGTCCAGCCCCAAACGTGTGATCTCAAGCTGACACACCAGATCCCGGCTGGAGCACCATTGTCTGATTGCCGATTCGGCGATGGGCTTGCGAAAGACGGTGCCGATCACGAGCAGAATCGCCAAAAAGGCGAGCAAAACCAAAGCAATTCTGCCCAAGAAACGCTGTTTGCCCCGGCTCGCTTCGCGGTCTTCTGTCATTAAGTCACCGTTCGGCTTGCAACTTGCTACGTGACAACTACAAAAGTTCTTGGGCTGGCCGCGAACAAAAGCTGGTTAACCATACCCGCTCATAAGCGTCCCGGGAGCTGAACGCCACCAAAATGCCCCGGCCATGTCGGTCGCGGCACAGTAGAGTTTAGGAGCCCTTTCGATGCCCCGACCCGCGCCCTACAGTCTGGACGACCATTTGAGTAAAGGCGCGCGCAGTGCGCTTGCCCTTGCTGCCGTTGTGAGCGTTGCCCTTTTGTCGGGCGTTTACGTGGCGCAACAAGGCAAGGCCGCTGAGCAAACCGCCTTCACGTCCTACGCCGAGGCCCAACCGCTCCAGCCCGCCATCGCAGCGCCGGCTCTTGCGACCAGCCTTCTTTCCGCCGAGGCCGCGGCACCGGCGAAAACCCTTGAAACCGTTTCAGGCAAGCTCAAGCGCAACGACACGATGATCGACCTGCTTGACCGTCTGGGCGCAGACCGATCGGACGCCTATGCCGCGCTGAACACGTTTTACGATGGCGAGCATCTGGATCCGCGTCGCCTCCGGCCGGGTCTTGAGGTCACCGCGACGTTTGACACCGAGAATGAAAGCCGCCGCCTGCATTCGCTTGCGTTATCCGCTGCGCCAGAAAAGAATCTGCTCGCCACCCGGACGGCACGTGGCGACTTTGTTGGCGCTGCGCTGGAAGCCCGGCTGACGCCGATGCGCCGCCGCGTGGCCGCAACGATTGAAACCAGCATTTACGAAACAGCCCGCGAGCTGGGCGCTGCGGACCAGCAAGTCGTCGATTTTGCGAAAATCTTTGCCTACGACGTCGATTTCCAGCGCGAAATCCATCCGGGCGACAAGTTTGAGATCGTCTACGAGGCATGGGTCGATGAGCGCGGCAATCCTGTAAAAGGGGGCGAGGCGCTTTACGCAGAGCTCGACGGCAAAGCGCTGAAGCGCGCCTTCTATCGCCACACGCCCAGCGATGATGGCGTTACAGACTATTTCGATCCGAATGGCGAAAGCGCGACCAAGTTCCTGATGAAAACGCCGATCAATGGTGCCCGCCTGTCATCAAGATTCGGCAAGCGTCGCCACCCGATTTCGGGCTATACACGCATGCACAAAGGCACAGACTTCGCCGCTGCGACCGGCACACCCGTCTATGCCGCAGGCCACGGCACGGTCGAGCGCGCGTCACGCTATGGCGGCTATGGTCACTATGTTCGCATCCGCCACGCCAACGGCTACAAAACGGCCTATGCGCACCTGTCGCGCTATGGCTCGGGCATCAAGTCCGGACGCCGCGTTCGCCAAGGCCAGGTGATTGGATATGTCGGCTCAACCGGAGCCTCCACGGGTCCGCACCTGCATTACGAAGTCATCGTCAACGGCAAGCACGTCAACGCCATGAGCCTGCGCCTGCCAACCGGCCGCAAGCTCTCAGGCGACATGCTTGACGAGTTCCTCACGACCAAGCGGGAGATCGACGCGGTGCGCGTGGCGCAAGGGGCCGAGATCGAAATCGCAGCCGTTTCAGCTGAGGTGCCAGCGCAGTAACGGTGCTGGGCTGGGCAGTCGCTCCAGTCTATTGATCTCGCCTCCACATGGCTTGCCCATGAGGTCCGACCTCAAACGTGTTGGCGTGCCGTCAACGCGTGAGACAAAGCCCACGGCAAACCGTGGGAAAGCGGGCGGGCAGGTCAGCGCAGCAGTTTCAACCTGAAGTGCCCTGGCGAGGTCTTGTCGTATCGCTGGGCTGGAAGTCGTTCCGCTCCACGCGGTCCGCCATCGTGCCTAGATGTGTTTTGAAGCGCTCAATGTCGCTCTTAATCTGGGGAGCCTTGGTC
>JBCBWQ010000225.1:0-4188 GCA_039817025.1 Pseudomonadota bacterium
GTTGTGGCCGAGTCCGGGGCCACGGTGATCGGCTGATGGTTCGGTTTGGCATTTGGAGTGTGGCGGCGATGGTACTCGCTGCATGCGGGGGCGCCGGTGATGCGCCTCACGCGAGGGCGACAACGGTCGGCATTGCGCCAGACGCGTTCGCGGTCAGGGGCTGCGGCGACCCCGGACGCTGCGCATTGATTGTCGCCGGTGGCAAGACTCTGCTTGTTGGTGCGTCGTCCGGTGTGGGGGCAGCGCTCGGCGATGATATTGACCAGATCGATATGGTCCTTTTGCCCGCACTCGACGCCGCCACAATTGAGGGCCTCGATGAGGTTCGCAATCGTGGATGGACCAGCGGACGCAGGGAGGCACTCGCCGTGGCGGGGCCGGTTGGAACCGGGGACCTGGTCCGCGGCCTCAATGCGGCGTTCGAAACCTCCGATGCCATTGCGCAAGTGAAGATCAACCCACCGGGTGGCTATGGCGCAGCGCTTCTGGCGGCGGCGGATGTGTCAGGAACCAATCGCCCGACCGTATTCAATACGGGTGACCTGGTTGTGGAGCTTGAGCGCGGTGCCCGCTTCGAGGCGACATTTCTTGTCCGGTATGGCGGAACAGTGCTGGCCGTGGCTTCATGCGAGTCCCAATCTGCGCTCTCTGGTGCGACGCATCGACTCACATGTTCCGCTCCGGTTCAGGATGAGTCCGGCACCGTGCCAGTGCTTTGGCCGGGGAAAGATGATGTGGTCTTTGTGGAATGAGCGAAGCTTCTCGCCTGGGCACCTTAAGGGAAAAGTATGCGTCTGGTGGATTGGACTCCGGCACGAATTCGCCGATGAGGGGCACATCGTTAATCTTTCGACCATAATCGTTAAGGATAAACGTCTGAAACCAAGGCGCGCTTAACATGACGTTCGTCCTCTATCTCCTGTTTGCACTCACCGGCGGGGCTGTCGGCTGGGGGCTGCATACCTTCACAGCCTACGGTGCCGCCATTGCTATGGGCGGCGGGGGGCTGACCTTCGCGATTCTCGGGCAGATGCACCTTCTTTTCTCGCGCAAGCGCGGGCCTGAAGAAGTTGAGCAGCGCGTGGAGGCCATCGAGAAAGCGCACAAGGACACCGCTGAGCGGGTCGACGTCCTGGAAGTGCGCGCCGATGCGATTGAGACGACGGTGAAGCACGAACTGACCGAGCGCCGCGATGCGCTGGTCAATGAGATGAAACAACTCGAGGGCCTGATCGAACGGCTCAGTAAGAGCTTTGAAGCCAAACTCGCAGAAACGCCTCGGGCTCCGGGCGCGGTGGCATCGCCAGACGATGCGGTGCTGGCGGAGGTCAAAGAAGCCCTGCGAGAGAACCGCGTTGATCTGCATTTGCAGCCGATTGTCTCGCTGCCGCAGCGGCGAGTTGCGTTCTATGAAGGCTTTACACGCCTGCGCCGCGCCGATGGCAGCCTGATCCTCCCGGCGCAATTCCTGGACGCGGCGCACCGGGCGCGCCTGCTTGGCGTCATCGATACAATGACGATGTTTCGCTGCGTGCAGATCGTGCGCAGGCTGGCTGAGAAGGACCGGCGCGTCGGGGTCTTCTGCAATATTTCTGCGGCATCGCTTGAGGATGAGACGATTTTCCCGCGCTTTCTTGAATTCATGTCACGCAATCGAGACCTGTCCGGCGCGATGATTTTCGAGCTGCGCGCAGATCGGTTTGAGACACGTTCAAAGACGATGCGCGAGAACATGGACCGGTTGTCTGCCCTCGGGTTTCGCTTCTCACTGGACCATTCAGCCGATCTCGCCATGGATCTGCCACGCCTCCAGGACGCCGGAGTACGGTTCGTGAAGCTTGGCGGGCAGCTCTTGCTGAACCAGTTGCGCGATCCTTCGGGCACGCGGCCAATCTCTTCAATCAATCGCCACCTTGATGGGCGCGATGTATCGGCGGTTTTCTCGCGCTACGGCGTGACCTTGATTGCCGAAAAAGTGGAAGACGAGGCCAGCGTGGTCGAGATCCTCGACTACGACATCCCTTACGGCCAGGGGAATGTGTTCGGCGCAGCCCGCCCGATCAAGACGTCCCTTATGGAAGAGACGACGCCACCTGCCGAACTCACGCGGGATCTGCGCGCAAACTTAGGCTAACCGCAGGCCTGCTTACTTGTTGTTGAAGTGCGGCGTGCGCTTCTCGACGAACGCTTCCATGCCTTCTTTCTGGTCTTCCGTCGCAAAGAGCGAGTGGAACAGGCGGCGCTCGAACATAACGCCGTGGGACAGCGGGGTTTCGTAGGCAGCGTTGACCATTTCCTTGGTGAGCATTGCTGTTGCGCGCGGCATGGCGGCGATCTTCTTCGCGACAGAGAGCGCTTCCTCGACAAGGCCGTCGGCGGGGACAATGCGGCTGACGAGGCCGCAACGCTCAGCTTCTTCGGCGTCCATCATGCGACCGGTCAGGACCATTTCCATGGTCTTGGACTTGCCAATGAAGCGGGCGAGACGCTGTGTGCCACCGGCACCGGGGGACACGCCGATCGTTATTTCGGGCTGGCCGAACTTGGCCGTGTCGCCCGCAAGAATGAAGTCACACATCATGGCGAGTTCACAGCCGCCACCGAGCGCGTACCCATTGACGGCTGCGATCAGTGGTTTGCGGGTACGCGAGGCGCGCTCCCAGTTCCGCGTGATAAAGTCCCGATAATAGGCATCAAGGTAGGACTGTTCGCGCATTTCCTTGATGTCGGCCCCGGCCGCAAAGGCTTTTTTCGATCCGGTTATGACGATGCAGCCAACGCCTTTGGCTTCCTCACTGGTGCCATCGAAACGATCGAGGGCGGCTGTGAGCTCGTCCATGAGTTGATTGTTGAAGGCATTCAGCGCGTCGGGTCGGTTCAGCGTGATCAGGGCCACGCCGTCTTCGACTTCGGTCAGAAGCGTTTCATAAGCCATTGGTCGGGAGTCCTGTTGCGGTGTCGCCACGGTTTTGCGCGGTATACGCCAGCTTTTGGCCATAGTCGACAGGGGCTAGGTTTCCCTATGGTCAGCGTTTGTTTTCCGGCGCTGACGTGTCATTTCCAACGCATGGACGGTTTTGAAGGCAAAACGGCAGGGCGCGGCGGGCTCACTTATCCCTGGGGCGAAGATGCGCCTAAGATGGGGGACACCCAGCAGGTTGCTGCCGGAGTTTACTGGGTGCGTATGGCGCTGCCTTTCTCGCTGAAATGGATCAATCTCTGGCTCATCGATGATGGCGATGGTTGGACGATCGTTGATACGGGTATGCCTCTGCCTGAGACCAAAGAGGCCTGGCGCAAGATTGTGGACGAGGTGTGCAAGGGGCGGCCGATCAATCGGGTAATCGTGACGCATATGCATCCGGACCATGTGGGCAATGCGGGTTGGATCCACCGTAAATATGGTGCCGAACTCTGGATGAGCCGGCTTGAGTACATAACTTGCCGGGTGCTGGTGGCGGATACGGGCCGTGAAGCGCCTGAAGCGGGCACCAGCTTTTATCGCCGCGCGGGTTGGACCGAAGCACAGATCGATACTTACAAATCTCGGTTTGGTGGCTTCGGTCGGGGCGTTTCTCAGATGCCCGACAGCTACAGGCGACTGGAGGATGGCGACACATTCAACATGGCAGGCGAAGCCTGGACCGTGATCGTTGGTAATGGCCACTCGCCCGAGCATGCCTGCTTGCATTGTCCAGCCTTGAACCTCGTCATTTCCGGCGATCAGCTCTTGCCGCGCATCTCCTCCAACATCTCCGTTCACCCAACAGAACCGGCGGCTGATCCCTTGTCTGACTGGCTGGCGAGTTGTGAGAAACTTTTGAAGGCCCTGCCGGAAGATGTACTCGTCCTACCGGCCCATAATGAGCCGTTTCGCGGCGCCCATGCGCGCCTTCAGCACCTGATCGACGGCCATGAAGTTGCCCTCACGCGCCTGCTTTCCCGGCTGGAAAGTGAGCCACGGCGGGTTATCGACGTGTTTCCGGCAATCTTCGGCCGCAAGATCGGTGACGATGTCCTGTCGATGGCGACGGGCGAGGCGATTGCCCATCTCAATTGCTTGATCGCACGCGGACTGGCGGTGTGTGAGACAGCGTCGGATGGTGTTGATCGCTACCGCGCCGCCTGACCCCTGGCGAGCAGCGACCATGAAAACGGGCCTAATCTGGCCACTTTCGCGCGTATCCA
>JBCBWQ010000226.1:0-4174 GCA_039817025.1 Pseudomonadota bacterium
GCTGATTGTTCCGGACTCGATGCCGTTATCGACTCTACTCGTTAAGATGCAGGCCACTCGCATCCATCTCGCCATTGTGGTCGATGAATATGGCGGCACAGACGGGCTCGTCTCCCTCGAAGACCTTGTCGAAGAGATCGTTGGCGAAATCGAAGACGAGCATGATGAAGACACGCCGATGCTGACAAAGCGCGGCCCTGCCGTGTGGGAAGCCGATGCGCGCATGGAAATCGAAGATTTTGCTTCAGAAACCGGCATTGATTTGGAACTTGCCGACTTCGAAGACGACATCGACCAAGAATGCCTCAAGGGCGGGGTGAACCGCGGCAAGCCAATCGAAATGTGTGAGGGCCTTGGACAGGCCGACGAGGCCAATACCGATCAGAAAACCAACGAACAGGAAGGCGCGGTGCAGATAGGTTGGCGCACTGACATCCTCGATCTGGTCCGGGTGCTCCCGGAAATACGCGACATCCTCCTCGCTCACCTCTCGGGACGCCCTGAAGAGCAGCCCCCAAAGCAAGGTTCCACTCTCCTGCCGGACCTGTTTGCGCATCGACGTCCTGCTCCTCGTCGGGTGACGGTCTTATCCCCGCAGACGAACCTGAAGCGATTGGGGCGCAGGCCTCCTGGCCCAAGAGCGCGGTTCCGAACCTGATTCTCGTGACATTTGTCATGTATCGCGTTATGCATCAACTATGGTGTTGGACCGAGTGATAGATCGCGGCGTGAACGCAAAGGGCGCGCGGAGCCGTGAACAGCTTCTCGAAGCAACCTTGCGCGTCATCGCTACAGCGGGGGCTGAGGCCGTCACCTATCGGCGCGTGGCCGATGAAGCCGGACTGACACGCGGCGCGGTCACCCACCATTTCGCCTCTCGCGAAGACATCATCCTGCAAGCATTTCGGCATTACATAGGCACTGTGGATGGCCAGCTCAGCGAGATATCAACGAGCGTTCGGGATAAGGGGATCGAGGGTGTCATCGAAGGGCTCGTGCGCTATCACGTGCGTGAATTCCTGGACCCCTCCCGAGTGCTGGCCGAATACGAACTCATACTATTCGCCGCACGCAATGAAGAAATTGGACGTGCGGTGCGGGCTTGGGAAGACGCTTTGATTGCCAGTCTTGAATCGCGCCTGGAAGCGGCGGGTGCGGCCCAGCCGCGACAGTCTGCACACCTCATGCTCGCTGTCTTCCGGGCGTTCGAACTGGAGAGCCTGACCCGGCGCAATGCAGATCCGGAGGATTTGCGTCGCCGACTGCGCGCGCTCGTCCACGTCAAACCGGGCAACCGGAAACAAGACCTGCCGGAGGACGTTTAAGCATGACGACGAGACCAGACCGCCACCCGCTGGACCCATGCACGGCCGACGAACTGGCTCAAGCCGTATCGATTGTTCGGCAAGAGGCCCTGCTCAGTGAGCGGAGCTTTTTCTCCTGTGGCATGCGCGTGGAACCCGACAAGGCGGTCGTGCTCGGCTTCAAACGGGGTGCGCCCGTGGGGCGACGCATCCAACTGATCGGGCATGATCGCGACAAGGGCCAGAGCTTCGAAGCGATTGTGGCGATCACAGACAATTCGCTGGAAGCCTTCCATTGGGTGGAGGACGGCCAAGCGCCCCTGAACGGGGAAGACGCGCTCGCCCTCTACGGTGCGCTGGCAGGCCATCCCGACTGGTTAGCGGCGCTGGAGAAACGCGGCATCACCGACACGTCCCTCGTTCATATTGAGCCCTGGCTGGCCGGGGTGCGGCCGCCAGAAATGCCCGAGGGCCGCGTGCTACGGGCCGTCGCGTTCCTCCACACCCATCCCGACGACAATCATTATGCGCGCCCCATTGGCGGCCTCGTCGCCCTTGTCGATGTGGATAGCGGCAAGGTTATTGTCCAGGATCATGGGGTTACGCCAATCCCCGATGCGCCGGCGGACTATGCCGCGCGGTTCGTCGAGACCATGCGTGAGGACCTGAAACCGCTCGACATTACCCAACCGGACGGGCCGAGCTTCGAGGTCGAAGGCCATGTCATCAAATGGCAGAAGTGGCACATTCGCATTTCCGTGCATCCGATCGAAGGGCTCGTGCTCCACGATGTGCGCTACAATGACGAGGGCAGAGACCGGTCTATTCTTTATCGCGCGTCGCTATCAGAAATGGTCGTGCCTTATGGCGACTCAAATCCGATCCAATACTGGAAGCATGCCTTCGATGCCGGCGAAACGGCTCTTGGCCAGATGGGCAACTCCCTGAAGCTCGGATGCGACTGCCTCGGTGAGATCTACTATTTCGACGCGGTCATGCTGGGCTCGGATGGCAATCCGTACACGCTCGAAAATGCCGTCTGCCTGCACGAGGAAGACTTCGGCATCCTCTGGAAGCATACGAATGTCTTCCGCCCGGACTTGCCGCCGGAGGTGCGCCGCTCGCGCCGGCTGGTCGTTTCCATGATCCACACGATCGGAAACTACGAGTACGGCTTCTTCTGGTACTTCTATCAGGACGGCAACATCCAGCTTGAGGTGAAGCTCACCGGGATCATTGCCGTCTCCATCGCGGAGAACGGCGAAGGCACGGGCAGCGCCCCGCTCATCGGGCCTGGTCTCACATCGCCGATCCACCAGCACATGTTCTGCTTCCGCCTGGACTTCAATCTCGATGGCCAGGACAACACCGTCATCGAAAGCGACGTGGTCCCGATGGCCAATGATCCCCACCCTTATGGTGCCGGCTTTGAAGCAACCCGCCGCGTGCTGACCAGCGAGGCCGATGCCCAGCGCGACATCCATCCCGCGGCCAGCCGCAACTGGCGGATCGAGAACCCGAATGTGAAGAACGGCCTCGGCAAGCCCGTCGCTTACAAATTGCTCCCGCAGTCCTCACCGACCCTGTTCCCCGGCGAAGACACGGTGTCTGGCAAACGCGGCGGTTTCGGACGGCACAATCTCTGGGTAACGCCCTATGAAGCGTCGGAGCACTATGCCGGCGCCGGACCGTTCACCAATCTCCATCCCGGCGGTGTAGGGCTGTCTGCCTATGCTGCGAAGAACCGTCCGGTCGAGAACACCGATATCGTGGTCTGGCACACCTTCGGCGTCACCCACGTGCCCCGACCCGAAGACTGGCCGGTCATGCCGGTCGAGTATGCGGGTTTCATGCTGATGCCGTCAGGCTTTTTCGACCGAAACCCGTCGCTGGATGTGCCCCCCTCGTCGCACTGTTCGAAATAGAAGGGCGTTCGGGATGCGATCCTTCTCCCGCGAGACATGGCTGACACCGCCCCATAACCGGTCGAGCTTTCAGCAGGTTCAATCGCTGTTTCCGACAGCCCGGCTGAGGCGGGGGGGAGCGTCTGAGACCCCTTTCACGACTGATCCTGTGGAGATCGACCATATCCGCTTCGGAGGGGAAGCCGGGGACAAGTACTCAATCCAGCAATTCCTTGAGGGCTCCTACACCGACGCACTCCTCATTTTACGCGACGGTGTGCTGATTCACGAGCACTATGAGAACGGGATGCGGTCTGACAGCCTGCACCTGCTCAATTCCGTGTCGAAGACGTTTCTCGGTATGCTCGCGGGGCGTCTTGTCGGCGAAGGTGTTGTGGACCCTAAGGCGCGGGTGGCCGCGTATGTTCCCCACCTTGCCGGAACGGCGTTCGACCAGACCACAGTGCGTCAGGCGCTCGACATGACGGGTGCCGTCAAATCCGGTGAGGATTACGCCAACCGGAGCGATGATTTCTGGGTTGAAACCGCCGTGCTTGGCTGGCGGCCGGATCTCGCCGCCAAGGCGGGCACGACCTCGCTGAAGGCGTATGCGGGGAGCCGCAACGAGACGGAACGTGGTGATGGGCAGGGTTTCCACTACCGGACCCTGCTGACGAATATCGTCGCCATGGCGCTCGAAGGCGCGGCCCAGACCCCCGTCAATGAATTGATGGAAGCGCAGATCTGGCAGAAGCTGAGGCCCGCATCTGATGCCAATGTTGTCGTGGATGCGGAAGGGTTCCCCTATTTCGGTGCCGGGATGAGCGCCAGCGCCCGGGACCTCGCCCGCTTTGGCCAGATGCTTCTCAATGATGGGGCGGTCGAGGGCGAGCAGGTGGTTCCCGCCGAATGGGTGCGGTCGACGCGCGATGGCAGCGATGATCGGCGCGCACACTTCGCGGCGAC
>JBCBWQ010000227.1:0-4173 GCA_039817025.1 Pseudomonadota bacterium
GTGATCGTTTCGAATCCGTGGGCGCGGTAGAAGCCGGCATTGGCGGGGTTTGAGTTCTCGAGATAGACCGGCACGCCATCGCGATCACAGGCCGCAAGAACGGGGGCGAGCAACGCCTTTCCGACGCCTTTACCGCGTGATGCATAAACTGCCATGCCGGCTGCGAATTTCAGCATGGCGAGACCTGAGAACGGCGCGCTGTCGCCGGGGCCCACCCACATGGTTGCCCCGTGTTCGCCATGCAGGAAGCAAAGGCCATGCTTCAGATAGACATCCCGGGCCATGATCCGCATGGTCGTTTTGATCGCCCGCACCGAACCGAACACGTGCAGATTGACGGGGTCTTCCGCAAAGGCCTCGGCAGTTATGTCGCCGACGGCTTTCCAATCCCACCGGTTGGCCTGGCGCTGCTCTGGGGGCAGGTCGATCTTCATGGCGGGGGTTCCAAATGGCGTCTGTCTGGCTAAGTGTGCGCGTTTTCCAAGGTTTCACAAGGAGCGCAACATGCGCGACGGAGGCCGCCTTGCGGCAGCGATTGAGGTTTTGTCCGATGTTCTGAGCCGCCACCAGCCGGTGAAATCGGCGGCGCGCGACTGGGGAAAACGGGCGCGATATGCCGGCGCAAAAGACCGGGCGTGGGTGTCTGGGCTCGTGCTGGACGCGCTGCGACGGCGCAATTCGATCGCGCATGGCATGGGGGCGGAAACACCGCGGGCATTGGTTCTGGGCGCACTTGCCTATGCGTGGGGCTGGGACATTCGCCGCATAGACGACGCAATGGATGCAGAGCACGCGCCGGACCCGCTGACGCTGGATGAGCGCGAACGCCTCGTCATGGCACCAGACCCATCTGCGCCAGCCCATGCGCGGGGGGATTATCCTGAGTGGCTTGCGCCGCACCTCGCACGTGTCTTCGGCGAGGAAGCTGTTGTCGAAGCCCAGGCCATGGCTGTGCGCGCGGCGGTGGATCTTCGGGTCAATACGCTGAAAGTGGATGCGGAGAAAGCGGCTGGGCCGTTGAACGCCGCCAAGGCAGAGCCGTCTTCGCTCTTGGCCAATGCATTTCACATTCCGGCGCGAGACCCGTCCCAGCGTGAAGCATCACTGGAGAGTATTCCGGCGTACTCCAAGGGCTGGGTCGAAGTGCAAGATGCGGGCTCGCAGATCGCGGCGGCGGCGGCAAATGCGAAGCCGGGAGAAAGTGTGCTCGACTATTGTGCCGGCGGCGGTGGCAAGACTTTGGCACTCGCCGCGATGATGGAGGGCAAAGGGCAGGTCTTTGCCTATGACATTGATGGGCGCAGGCTTTCGGCACTGATCCCGCGGCTGAAGCGCTCCGGCGCGCATAATGTGCAGCTCGTCCATCCGCGCGAGCCTGACGCGTTAGAGGCGCTGGCGGGAGCGATGGATTGTGTCTTCGTAGATGCGCCGTGTACGGGCACGGGCACCTGGCGGAGGCGTCCGGATTCCAAATGGCGGGTGAAGGCAACGGCGCTGGACAAACGGATTGCCGAGCAGAGTGAAATTCTGCTGGCGGCGGCAGCGTATGTGAAGCCCGGCGGGCGGCTGATCTATGCGACGTGTTCGTTCCTGATGGAGGAAGATGAGGACCGGGTCGCGGCGTTCCTTGCTGAGCGCAGCGATTTTTCGCAGGAGGATGCGGCGGAGGCGGCAGTTGCAAGCGGGCTGCTGACCGAGCCGGGCGCGGCAACCGTTCGCCGCTTCAAGAACGCAGATGGTTCGGTCCGCCTGACTCCGCGGCGCGCAGCGACCGACGGCTTCTTCTTCGCCGTAATGCGTAAGGCGGGGTGAAGAGCCAGTCTTCAGTGATCGTCAGGAATCAAACATGAGCAGTAAGGTTTTTCTCAGCTGCCGAGGCTCCGATGCGCGATGGGCGGCAAGCACACTCCATTCCGAGCTTTCGCACATCCTCGGCGACGGACAGGTCTTTATGGATGTGGACGCGTTCGATGCCGGACTTGCGCAATCGAAAACCAGCAAAAAAGGCCGAACACTTTACCGGCTGACCTGACGCACGGGACAGAGGCGCTAGACGAATCTCGGGTCGGCAGCTAAATCGCGCCATGGCTGACCAAACCCACGACCGCGCCCTTATCATCGACTTCGGCTCGCAGGTGACGCAGCTCATTGCGCGTCGGCTGCGGGAACTCAGTGTTTACTGCGAAATTCATCCGTTTAATCGCGTCGATGCCGCGTTTCTTGAGGCCTACGCGCCCAAGGCCGTGATCCTGTCGGGCGGTCCGGCTTCGGTGACGGCGGAGGGGAGCCCGCGCGCGCCGGACGCAGTGTTCGAGCTTGGCGTTCCCTTGCTTGGCGTCTGTTATGGCCAACAGGTGATGATGCAGCAACTCGGCGGGCGAGTTGAAAGCGGCGAAAGCCGGGAGTTTGGCCGGGCGTACATCGAACAGGTCGAGGTTGACCCTCTGTTCAAGGGCTTGTTTGTCGATGGGCCAGAGCAAGTTTGGATGAGCCATGGTGACCATGTGGCAGAGATGGCTCCCGGGTTTGGGGTTGTGGCGAAATCCCCGGGTGCGCCCTACGCGGTGATCGCCGATCCGTCGCGGCGCTTCTATGGCACTCAGTTCCACCCGGAGGTCTACCACACCACCCATGGAGCAACATTGCTCAGGAATTTCCTTTATGGTGTTGCCGGCTTTACGGGCGACTGGACCATGGCTGCCTACAAGGCCGAGGCGATTGAGAAGATCCGGACGCAGGTCGGCGATGCGCGCGTGATTTGTGGCCTGTCCGGCGGCGTCGATTCGTCTGTGGCAGCAGTCCTGATCCATGAGGCGATCGGATCTCAGTTGACCTGCGTTTATGTCGACCACGGACTTATGCGCGCCAATGAAAGCGAGGAAGTCGTCGGGCTATTCAGGGAGCATTACAACATTCCGCTTGTGCATGTTGATGCGTCCGACACATTTCTTGCCGCGTTGGACGGCGTTATGGACCCCGAGAAGAAGCGAAAGACCATTGGCGGTCTCTTCATCGATGTATTCGAAGCCGAGGCAAAGAAGATTGGTGGAGCCGACTTCCTCGCCCAAGGCACGCTGTATCCCGACGTTATCGAAAGCGTTTCAGCAACTGGCGGACCGAGCGCGACAATCAAGTCGCACCACAATGTTGGGGGATTGCCTGAGCGCATGGACATGAAGCTCGTCGAGCCGCTTCGGGAGCTCTTTAAGGACGAAGTGCGCGCGCTTGGCCGCGAGCTGGGCTTGCCCGAAGCCTTTGTAGGTCGTCACCCGTTTCCCGGCCCAGGCCTTGCAATCCGAATCCCCGGAGCCATCACACGTGAAAAGGCTGACACGCTGCGCAAGGCGGATGCGATATACATCGAAGAGATCCGACACGCAGGGCTATATGACGAAATCTGGCAGGCCTTCTCGGTGCTTCTGCCGGTGAACACTGTTGGTGTGATGGGCGACGAACGCACCTATGAAGCGGTGCTGGCCCTGCGCGCTGTAACCAGCACTGACGGCATGACAGCGGACTATTATCCGTTCCCGCACGACTTCCTCGGCCGCGTCGCGACACGGATAATCAACGAGGTCAAAGGGGTGAACCGCGTCGTATATGACGTGACCAGCAAACCTCCCGGCACGATCGAGTGGGAATGACAGGCGCGATTTAATACTTTATTTTTGGGATAAATACTGCAATTCCATAATATTAGTTGTGTTATTTTCAATTGTGCCTGAACCCGACAATTCAATATGAAGGTATAACTTACGGTATTTCAGTCGATACGGTTTCGTTGCGCCCCTTGATGATGAAAACCGTGGGTTTCAGACTCTTATCTTTTTGAGCTGAGCCATTTTTCTGGTGGCGCTATAGCCGCATTATCCACTGTAAACGCGTCATTTTAATGCCTTTGAGTGCGCGAAGGGGCGCGCGTTCAAGTTCTGAGCGCGGCAAGCTCGAGCCGTAATGGATCGTCAGTTGTCCAACTTTATTTGTAGGTTTCGCCTTCGGAATTGTCGCCGTTTGTTTGACTTCCAGATCGCCGTTCCAACGGCGGTTGGTCCGCCAACTTCAATTGAATGGCAGACACGCAATATGTCGTCGTGGCGTAGGGCGTTACATCGATTGGCAAACCCAGATCCGTGAGCCTACAGGCTCATCGCTTCGAGACGCCGCTTTTCCCAA
>JBCBWQ010000228.1:0-4158 GCA_039817025.1 Pseudomonadota bacterium
CCTTCCTGCGGGCATTGCCGGCGGGCTTTATCATTGCCGGGCTTGTTTGGATGCTACCGAGCGCAAAAGGATCTGAGTTCTGGATGATATTCACCTTCATCTACCTGATTGCGCTTGGCGACTTTGCCCACGTCATCGTGGGGAGCGTGGAGCTCTTTGCGCTTGTCTGGGCTGGGGACGTGGGGTTGGGAAAGGTGGCTGCGGCAAATATCCTGCCTGCCTTGCTCGGCAACATTACGGGGGGCACGGGGCTGTTTGCTCTGCTCGCCTGGGCCCAGGTCCGAGAGGAGATCCCGAACGATTCCTGAGCCGCGCCCTAGGCGCTGGCGCCGATGGCGCAGGTTTTCAGGTTCATGAATTCGCGGATGCCGTCTTCGGCGAGCTCGCGGCCATGGCCTGACGCCTTGACGCCGCCAAAGGGCAGGCGGGGGTCTGAGGCTGTGATCGCGTTTACAAAGGTTGCCCCCGTATCGAGTTCATTGAACGCGCGTTCCATATCACCTCGCTCCTTGGTGAAGATAGCGGAGCCCAGCCCGAACCGGGTCGCATTGGCGATTTCAATTGCCTCATCGAGGGAGGCGGCCTTGAACAGCGTTGCCACGGGGCCGAAGAGCTCCTCGCTTGCTGCCGGGGAGCCGGCTGCCGCGTTTTCGATCAGGCCAGGGCGATAGAAGTATCCATTGCCCTCGATCAGCCCAGCACCGACAATGCGTGTTGCGCCCGCAGCCAGTGTGTCTTCGACCTGCTGGGCAAGCTCATCCCGAATATCGCGCGTTGCCATGGGGCCGATATCGGTGCTTTCGGCCATAGGGTCGCCGACGGTCTGAGCGTCGAGGGCGGCTGCAAAGCGGTCCCGGAACGTGTCGTAGATGTCCGCGTGGACGATGAAGCGCTTGGCCGCGATGCAGGACTGGCCGTTATTCAGGAGCCGGCCTTTGACGGCGTGGGCGACTGCGTCGTTCAGGTCCGCGCTCGGCATGACGATAAAGGGATCGGAGCCTCCAAGCTCCAGCACGACCTTTTTTAGCGCCCGGCCGGCAGTTTCGCCAACGGCGCGTCCGGCACCTTCGGAGCCGGTCAGCGTTGCGGCCCTGACGCGGCGATCTTCGAGCACCTTCGCGACCTGGTCACCCCCAATGAGTAGGGTCTGGAAGCCGCCCTCGGGCACACCCGCGCGCTTGAAGATGTCCGCGATCGCAAGGGCACACTGGGGCACGTTCGAGGCATGCTTCAACAAACCCACATTGCCGGCCAGCACGGCCGGCGCGGCGAAGCGGAACACCTGCCAGAAGGGGAAGTTCCAGGGCATGACGGCCAGCACCGGTCCGATGGGCAGCCAGCGCGCAAAACTTTGCTTAGCGCCCGTCTCGATGGCCCGGTCAGCCAGGAAGCGAGGGCCGTGCTCGGCGTAGAACTCGCAAACCCAGGCGCATTTTTCTGCCTCTGCGATGGCGGATGCATGAGTCTTGCCCATCTCCCGCGTCATCATCGCGCCAAGCTCGGTTTTCTCGGCGCGCAGGATGGCGGCAGCTTGCCGAAGCCAGTCTGCGCGCGTTTCGATTGTGTAGGCTCTGGTCGAAGTCGCAGCCATCTCCGCTGACGCCAATGCGGTTTCAATCTCCGCTTCCTTCAGGGCCTCAAAGGTTTTTTCTGTCTCTCCGGTTGCCGGATTGATGCTGGCGATGGCCATGGGAGGCTCCTTGATGGGGTTAGAAGCGGCTGGTGATCTCTCCGAGCCTGCGTGTGAGTTTCATGTTCTCGGAGTAATCGATGGGAATGACGATGAGGCTGGGGCCGTCTTCGTCGAACGCGCTCGCCAGCATCGTCTTGAGCTCAGCGGCATTTTCGCAGCGCTGGCGAGACCAACCGAAGCTTTCAGCGAGTTTGAGCCAGTCAGGATTTCCAAATTGGAGGTCCGTATGCCGATCAAACTCCTGTTCCTGTTTCCATTCGATAAGCCCATAACCATGGTCTTCCCAAACCATCGCCACAAGGTTCGATCCCAGGCGTTTCGCCGTTTCCATGTCTTGGGCATTCATCAGCATATCGCCATCGCCAACGAGGGCGAGGATACGTTTGTCTGGGTGGAGCCGTGCCGCTGCAATGGCACCCGGCAGCGCCATGCCCATGGAGCAGAAACCATTGGAAATGAAGCAGGTGCCCGGTTCATCGGCCTGGTAGTGCCGCGCGACCCACATCTTGTGGGCACCAACACCGGAAAAGAACAAATCGCCCGGTCTGAGTGTTTCGCGGACGTCGTGAATCGCTTTCTGGGGCCGGATAGATCCCATCGTCGTGTCACCGGCATGCTCATCGAACTCAGCCTGCATGGCGGCGCGGACGTCAGCCTGGGCTTTCAAATCGAATAACGGTGCGCCGTCACGGACAATCCGTTCGTTGAGAGCCCATAATCCGTGGGCGAGGTCGCCGACGACTTCGATTTTGGGCGCATAATGCGCATCCACTTCAGCCGGCAGGAAATCGAGGTGCAGAATCGTCTTGTCACGGTCAGGGTTCCAGCTCGAAGGCGGATACTCCACCATGTCATATCCCAGTGCTATGATCAGGTCGGCGTCGTTGATCGCCTTTAGCGGGATATCTTTCTGGCCCATGCCGACCGTATACAGACAGTGGGGCTGGGTTCTCGCAACCGCACCCTTGGCCATGAAGGTCATCAGGACGCCAATCCCGGTTGCGTCACAAAAGCGACGCAGCTGTTTGCTCGCCCGGGTCCTGATTGTGCCATTGCCGGCAATAATAAGCGGGCGCTTCGCAGCGCGGATGATATCCCAAGCTTGATCCATGATCTTGTCGTCGGGAACGGGCCGGCGGACCTTTGATGGCACAATCGGTTGGGCGTCCACGGGCATGGCGGCGATGTCTTCAGCCAGTTCGATGTGGGTTGCGCCAGGTTTTTCTGCTGTCGCGAGTTTCATCGCCTTTCGCACGATCTCAGGGATGTTTGCCGGATCGAGGATCGCGTGGGACCACTTGGTGACGGGCCGGTACATATCGACCACGTCCATGATCTGATGGCTTTCCTTGTGCTGGCGGGTCGTTGCACCCTGACCGGTGATCACCAGGAGCGGCGCGCGATCCATATTGCCATCGGCAACGCCCGTGATGAGATTTGTCGCACCGGGGCCTAGGGTGCCGAGGCATACCCCGGCCTTCCCGGTGAGTTTGCCCTCGGTGGCCGCCATGAAGGCAGCTGCTTGTTCATGGCGCGTGAGAATGAATTCAATTGATGAGGTCTCAAGCGACAGAAGGAAATCCGCATTTTCCTCACCGGGCACGCCATAGATGCGCTCCACACCTTCGGCTTCGAGGCATTGGACGAAAAGATCAGAAGTCTTCAATGAAAGCTCCTGCCTGGCGAAGGGCAGGCCACATCATCTGAGCGTCATACCCCCATCCACCATGTACTCAGAGCCGGTAACATAGGCCGCCTCGTCGGACAGGAGGAAACAAGCAACAGAGGCGACTTCTTCTGACGTTCCAACCCGGCCGAGTGGAACCTGTTTTTGGATTTGTTTCTTGAAGTCCTCGGCTTCGTCTTCATCCATGCCGCCGAAGAAATTCGTATCGATCGGCCCGGGCGCAATTGTATTCACGCGAACGTTTTTCGATGCGAGATCACTTGCCCACGCCCGACTGATGGCCGTGACGGCACCTTTGGTGCCGGCATAGACTGCGCCCTGTGCTTGCCCGAGATAAGGGGAGACCGACGCAGTGATCAAAACCGAGCCGCCGTCTTTTATGAGCGGCTTCAACGACGCCATTTGCAGAACGGGGCCGCGGACATTGACAGTATTCATGGCGTCGAAGTGATCAGCGTCGATGTCCTCGTTTGGTCTGAAGTTTCCAAAGCCGGCATTAAAAAATACACCGTCGAGGCCGTCCATCTGCTCTTGGACCTTGGCCGCAAGATCCTTGGCCGCTATCGGGTCGCCGGCATCATTGCGCAAGACAAGGGAAGCCGAAGGAAGCTCTCGGCCCGCATGGTCCAGATGATCCTGACTCAAACCGGTTACGGCGACTTCGCCGCCCTCATCGACGATGCGCTTGGCGGTAGCCAGGCCAATACCGCTTGTTCCGCCCGTGATCAGGACTCGTTTGCCTTTGAACCGGCTCATTTGTCGTCACCGAGCTGGCGGC
>JBCBWQ010000229.1:0-4115 GCA_039817025.1 Pseudomonadota bacterium
GACCGATCTTGCAGCGTTGCCCATGGACGATCCGGGGCAAGCTGATGCTCAAGAAGCCAAAACCCGAGCGGAGCTGGATGCGGCCCGCGAGGCATTGAAGCGTGCAGAGGCCCGCGCAGATGCAGCGCGCGCAGCCCTGTCAGAGGCCAGGGCTCGCCGCGACGCGATTGCCGCGAGCACAGCAACACAGACCCGCCGAAAGGATCAGCTTACGAGCGATGCCGAACGCCTGACCGCTGACCTGGCGGCCATCGCCGATGCCGGCCAACTCACGACGGCGCTCATCGCTGCCCGCGCATCGGAAGAAAGCGCTGAAGCGGCCGCGCGTGACGCCGATGCAGCCGTTGAACGCTGTGAAATGACGCTGGAGACAGCGCGCAAAGCTGAATCGGACGCCGAAGGTCCTTTTCAAGCCGCAAAGAAAGACGTGTCGGCTCTGGAAGCTGAACTTGCAGGGCTCGATCGGCTCCTACGCCGCGCCGAGGGGCCGCAAGCGCCGCCTGTGATTGAGCAAATCCGCACGCAAGCAGGATACGAAAAGGCCATTGCCGCCGCGCTTGGCGATGATCTTCAGGCATCAACAGATCGCGCCTCAGCCTTGCACTGGGCAGGGGCCGCAGCATTCGATCAGACGCTCCCTGCCGGGGCGACAGCGCTCACGGACTACACGGATGCGCCGGGCGAGCTTTCCGCCCGCCTGTCCCAATGCGGGCTGGTCGATGCAGATGATGGCGCGCGCCTCGCTCAGGCGCTCAAGCCGGGTCAGCGCCTCGTTTCACGGAGCGGGCATCTCTGGCGCTGGGACGGGTTCACGCGAACACCGGATGCGCCTGTCTCCGCCGCTGAGCGCCTGGAGCAACAAGCCCGCCGGGACGCCGCCCAATCTGAATTCACGCCAGCCAAAACCGCTCTTGAAGCCGCTGAAACCAAGCTCGAAACGGCGCGGACCGAGCGCTGGTCCGCCGAAATGGCTCTGAAGGAAGCCCGTGCAGCTACAGCTCCGGCGGCGCGGGCGCTCGCGGATGCTCGGGCCAACACGACGAAAGCCGCTCAAGCTGCCGACAGCGCGGCCATGAAGCGGGATGCCGCCGAAGCGGCGCTGGCCCGCGTCCGCGATGATCTCGCTGCCGTTTCTGAAGCCCTTGCCCTCGCCGCGCCAGATGCCGCCATCGACGATACCAGCCTTGAAAGCGAGCGAGACGACGCGCAAGCCGCACTGATCGCTGCCCGCGATGCCGAAGTTGAGGCGCGCGGCAAGCTGACCGACCTGACCCGTGGCCGCGAGCAAGCCGCAGCACGCCGCGAAGCGCTGAGCCGCGAGGCCGCCCAGTGGACCCAGCGCGCACACGCCGCAACATCCCGTCTAGACGCCTTGCTGGACCGCCGCCGCACGCTTTCGGGCGACGCCGAAGCAGCGGCCCGCAAGCCTGAGCAGTTGGCAAGCGCGCTTCAATCCCGCGCTGCGGACGTTGAGCGCCTCGAAACGGAACGCAAACGCGCCGCTGACGCGCTCGCCGAAAAAGACACCGCTGTGCGCGAAGCGGAGACGGGCGCCCGCGCCGCCGCGGTCGCAGCATCCTCGGCCCGTGAGGCCCTCGCAGCCGCCGCCGTGCGTCAGGAGAACGCACAGGCGCGCCTCTCCGAAACGGTCGATCTCGCCAAAGCCAATTTCCAGCGCACGCCCGAAGGCCTCGAAACCCTCGCGCGCGCAGGCATAGATGGAGACACCCTCGACACGCTAGACCTTCGCGAGGCGGAGCGGCGTTGTGATGGGTTGAAGCGCGACCGGGATGCCCTGGGCGGCGTCAATATGGATGCTGAAACCGAAGCCGAGGCGCTCGCCGAACGCTTGGGCACGCAGGCTGAGGAGAAAGCCGACCTTACGGCCGCCATAGCGAAATTGCGCGCCGGCGTGGACGCGCTCAATGCCGAGGGCCGCGACCGGCTCATCGCGGCCTTTGAACAGGTCAATGCCCACTTCAAAGCGCTGTTCACGGCTCTGTTTCGTGGCGGGCAGGCCGAACTCAAACTCGTCGACGCCGAGGATCCCCTTGCAGCGGGCCTTGAAATCATGGCCCAGCCGCCCGGAAAGCGCCTTGGCACGCTCAACCTCATGTCCGGCGGTGAACAAGCCCTCACAGCAGCGGCTCTCATCTTCGCGGTTTTCCTGTCCCGTCCTGCGCCCATTTGTGTGCTCGACGAGGTCGACGCGCCGCTGGACGATGCCAATGTTGATCGCTTCTGCAGGATGCTGAACGAGATGCGTCAGCGCACCGACACGCGATTCGTCGTGATCACGCACAATCCCGTCACGATGAGCCGGATGGACCGCCTGTTCGGCGTCACGATGCGCGAAAAAGGCGTCTCGAAGCTGGTTTCGGTCGATCTCGGGACGGCTGAAACCCTCGTGACGGCGGCTTAGCGATGGTCGGCGAGCCCGAAAACGACCTGCGCGCCCGGATAGAACGGGCCAAGGCCGAATATGCCGCTGAGAAAGCCGCAAAGCTCAAGCCGCGCGGCGACAATGCCATGTCCACCGGTGCTTACGCGCTGCGCTATTCGGTTGAGTTCATTGTTGCTGTTGGCGTTGGCGGATTCATTGGCTACTGGCTCGATGTGTATTTTGGAACAAGCCCGTGGGGCCTGCTCATCCTGCTTGCGCTTGGCATGGCGGCCGGCATCCTTGGCATGATGCGCGCCTACGCCGAGTTGACAGCAGCCGCGACCGGTGAAAAGAGCGGGACCAATTCGCCGGTCGGCGAGGAAAAAGACGGAAAGACAGACTGATGGATTTGCGCGTCTTCGAGGTCGCAGCGCTCGACCCGATTTCCCAGTTCAACATCAAGACCTGGCTGCCGATGAGCCTGTTCGGCATGGATATCTCGATCACCAATTCGGTCGGATTCATGGCTCTTGGGTGCGCGCTTGTGGTTCTGTTCTTCAGCGTGGCCTCATCGCGCGGCGACCTCGTCCCGTCTCGGCTGCAGTCCATCGGCGAGCTGGGCTATGGGTTCATTGCGGACATGATCCGCAGCATTGCGGGCGAAGAAGGACTGAAGTTCTTCGCCTTCGTGTTCACGCTGTTTTTCTTCATTCTCGCCGCAAACCTTGTCGGCATGTCGCCCTATGCGTTCACGACCACCAGTCAGCTCGCCGTAACGGCGACGTTGTCTGTCCTGGTGATCGCTATCGTCATCATTTACGGGCTCTGGAAGAACGGATTTGGATTCTTTGGCCTGTTCGCGCCGCCGCTTGGCGATATGCCAGCCGCTGGCAAGGCTGTGCTCTACACAATCCTCATTCCGATCGAGATTATCTCATTCGTGTCACGCCCACTGACGCTTGCGCTTCGCTTGTTCGCCAACATGCTGGCCGGACACATTGCCCTGAAGCTCTTTGCCGGTTTTGCTGTAATGCTTGCCAGCGCTGGCGGCGTATGGGCTGTGGGCTCGATTCTTCCTTTCACAATGGGTGTTGCGCTCAACGCCCTAGAGTTCCTTGTCGCAGGCCTTCAGGCCTTCGTGTTTTCAATCCTCACCTGCGTCTATCTGAATGACGCGCTGCACCCGGGGCATCACTGACCTGACACGGACGTTTCGCCGGGTTGACGGCGCGGGCGAAACGTATATCCGGGCGCAGTCGAAACATTACCGCTTCCCCCACAAGGAGATCCCCCATGGAAGGCGATATCGCTCAAGGCCTTAAGTACATCGGCGCAGGCCTGGCCACCCTCGGCATGGTCGGCGCGGCCATCGGTGTGGGCAACATCTTCTCCAGCTTCCTGGAAGGTGCCATGCGCAACCCGTCCGCCGCCCCGCAGCAGACCGGCAACCTCTTTGTCGGCGCGGCCCTGGCCGAAGCCCTCGGCCTGTTCGCCTTCGTCCTGGCGATCCTGATCCTGCTCGGCATTTTCTAAACCCAGCCCTTCAGGACTGATACGATGCCCGGAACGTCTCGCGGTCCGGGCTTCACACCAGACGATACAGGACAGATCCGATGAGCCTCTTGTCTATTCTCGCGGACGCTGCAGATGCAGCCGGCAAGGAAGACGCTGGCGGCTTTCCGCCGCTGGAGCTCTCACTTTTTCCGTCCCAGATTTTCTGGTTACTTATTTT